>CAXYKQ010000043.1:0-8047 GCA_964277835.1 uncultured Edaphocola sp.
TCAGGAAACAGGACATTATTGGTAGGCCCTACCGCATCCAGCGGAACGCTGGACAAGCTCCAGCTATTGGCCGGGTAACGGATATCATAACTGTTACTGGCCCCTTCAAAATCATCAACATAGTTAGTGCCCCCCTCGTCTCCCTCAAGGTCTACGAAGCGGGAGTGACCCGGGAAAATACCAGCCACCTCTGCACTACCGGAAACAAGAGAAGGCGCTGAAGTGCTGTAGAAAGGCAGCTTATCTACCAGCCGGGTCAGCCAGGGAACTTCTGATTGGTAATTGACATCCGCACCTACTACGGTATTTTTAAGCGGATCATAGCCGCTGGTTACTTTCTGTGTAAACGGCCTTTCTGCAAGCCGCATATAAGTGGCGCCAAGGGTTAGCTTATCATTCGCATAATAATCCAGCCTGGTTCCCATAAAACTCTGCGTAGTCTGCCCGAAGGTACCGTTATCTTCATAGGAGATGTTAATCGGTTGACCCGAATTCAGTAAACCCTGGTTCAGGATACGCACCACACCCATACCGTAATCGACGGAATAGTCTGTACCCTCCATCAGGCGCTGGCCGCCTACAGAGACCGAAACAGAGCCCTGTGGTATATTAAAACCGTTGAGCCGGATCTCGGAACCACCGCCGGTGTACTGGAACTCTCCTTTGATCAGGAAACGGTTGTTTTGCTGTTGCTGTATCGCTACCGATTTAGTGGAATCGTAAAGGATCTGGTAGAGGTATTTTCTTTCCAGGTTAGGGTCATTACCTAATGCCGGCTTCAGAGTACTTCCGAATGGCTCCAGTGTGGGGAAAATGATCTTCCCGTTCCTGCTGTTGACCGTAATGCCTTCAACAAAGTCGAATACCCCGTCCGGGAATGGATCATTCTGGGGGTTAAGCCGGTCGAGGTTTAATAAGCTGATGATGGGAATACCCGCGCTCGGACCTTCAGGCAGGAAACGTTTGTTACCCCCTCCCGGATCCTGGTACAATACATTCAGCCGGAACCGGTCTTTAGAAATGTTCATTCCCTGCAAAGAATAAACGTTCTTCATCATCAGGTCCCAGATCGGCAGATTTACACGTGGGGCAGTACCCTTCAGCAATTTCAGGAAGATCACTTTCTGGCTGCTGCTGTCCGGCGGCAAGTCTTCAGAAAATTCCCCGACCTGGTGTACGACTCCATTGTAGGTATATCGATAAGCCACCGCCACCACATCATCCGGGTTCGGCGTCATAGTCAGTAAGGAGATATAGCCTAGCTGCGGCTGGAAATAAAATTCGTTTTCATTCAGCTTACGTACAGTGACCCTTTGGAATTGCTCCCCTTCTCTCAAGCCCATGGAGATGGCCCCCTGCGTAGCCGTGCTCTGCATGCGCGCCATAGGGTTTTGACCCAGGTTCTGGTACAAAGCATTCGCTTTATTATCCGGATAGGGAATGCCGCTGCCGTTGCGTAAAGTTGCGTTGTAAGGATTACTTTCCCCGAGGTCCATGAACGCCATCGCATCCCTGATGCCTTGTGTGCTCCCGGTCCGGTTGGTGACCCAAACTTCGACTTTGTTGATCATTACCTGGGATTTGATAATAGGGAATTCCGAAAGGGCGTTATCATAGTTGTCACGGAAATACTGACCCAATAAGAAGTGTTTGTTCTCATCGTAGTCATTGATCATGAGTTCGAAATCCTGGGTCATGGCCCCTCCTTTGGTAGTCATGGACCTTCTTTGCGATTTCTGTTGAGAGATCACGTTCGTCATCCATAACTTACCCCATTGGGTCTGTACCTTTAACCCGAAGAGTGAAGAGACCCCGGGTGTCAGGGCGCTGCGTAAAGGAAAACTTGTGTTACCCAGCTCAATCTTTTTAATGATCTCATCTTCTTTACCCGTATATTCCAGCCTGCGCATTTCCTGCATCTCTCCAAAGTTGGACAAGGTATTGTTACTGATATTCAGCTTCATCTTATCCCCGATCTGGGCAACAAGATTGACGTTCATCTGCATATCAAAATCAGGGATCGCGTATTTCTGGTTCCGGAAAGGAATATTGGGATTTTTTAAATTTTGCGAGAAAAATCCTGCCATAACGGTAAGATTGCCCTGCGGTTTAATATCCAGTTTGGTGCCGCCGAATAAGCGGTCGAAAACACCCTCTTTATTTAGGGCAGGCAAATCAGGCTTTTGGTTAAACATACCCAAAGCCTCGAGCCTTTCACTAAAATATTCATTTTCATCCTGCCTTGACCGGTATTTGTAATACTCATCAAAGCTCATATCGGTAGGATTTCTGAAGTTGAGGTCTCCTATTTTTTCAATAAAGCGGTAAGTGTTGGAATCGGGATCATATTCCACCGATTTCCTTATGTTTTTAGGATCATTTAAATCAAAAGAATTAGCAGCTGTAGTATCACCGCTACCGGAAGGACCGGCCTGAGGTTTATCCCGGACCGGGAATTTTAAGGTATCGGCAGCGGCATCCTCATACGGTTCCGGGGCATCTTCCCAGGACCATAACTCCGTAAAACGGCCAAAGCCACCTACTGCCACCTGGGAAACAAATGCCGTAGTTGCTATTATTCCCAATACCCCTAACCCTCTGTATATTTTGCGTTTTGTATTCAAACTAAACGATCAAATTAATTTTTAACTATGTTTCTTACAAATTTTTCAATGCAGCTTTGATCAGCTCCTCCACAGAAAGAACATCACTGTCAGCTTTTAATGACTTCTTTATCGCATTTTCTGCATTGGCCTTAGGTATTCCTAAACCTACAAGCGCATTTAAAGCATCCTGCTCCACGAGCGGGACCGCAGGACTATTACTGCCGGCTTCAAGATCCGGGACGGTCACTGCCAGTTTTCCTTTTAATTCCAGGATAATTCTTTGCGCCGTTTTACTGCCGATACCTTTTACTTTTTCCAGGGCTTTACTGTCTCCGTTGGCGATAATTCTTGCCAGGTCAATAGCGGTAAGTGAGGAAAGTAATATACGCGCGGTAGCGGCACCGACTCCAGATACACTCAACAGCTTCTGGAAAGCATCTTTTTCTTCCAGGGTAGCAAAACCATAAAGCACCCAGGCATCTTCCCGTACCTGCAGATGGGTATACAGCAATACGGCTTCTTTTATATCTTTAATTTGCTCATAAGTGTGCAAACTTATATTTACCTCGTAGCCCAGGCCGTTTATATCCACGAAAGTCTGTGCCGGGCTTAGCTGCTGCAACACTCCTTTTACATATCCGATCATAATTTCACTTTGTGCTGTAATGCTGTTTATCAAACGAAAAAACGCTGTGAATTAGTACAGCGTTTCCATTTATTATTTAAGATTTCTTTATAATTTTTACCACCAAGGTCTGTCGCGCTTGAAGAGTTTCCAATAGAAGTTGACAGAAATCGTAGAATACATATCCTTTGTGGTCGGATCGCCCCGGTATTCACCCGCTGCATGTTTGGAGCCCGGAAGAATTTCGTAGGTGCGATCAGCCATTCTTTTGGCCTCGTTGGCTTTATAGCCTTCGTTCAGGTAAGCTATGTCAAATCTTAAAGGATCAATATACTGCCCGCTGACATCATCCAGGTAGTCAGTAAGGGTATAGCGCAACACGTACTCCATGCCCAAAGACAAACCTCTGCCAATGTCAACTCTGAAACCGATACCTGCCGGCACGATCAGTGAATAACGGCTATAGGCTTCCGGATAGCCTGCTTTGTCAAAATTTTGACCTTCCGTCGCCAATGGTCTCAGGTCGACCCATCTTTTCGTATCATTTTCAAAGTCGATCAAAGAGCCGCGCGGGTTAAAATAGATACCGCCGATACCGGCTAGGAGGTAAGGCTGAAACCTGGCCTTGGCCCTTCTGCCAAATTCCCAGTTACCGAATAACTGGAAAGGACTGATCTCAAACATAAAAGTGCTTTCCCAAACATTCGTTTTTACGTCAAGATTACGTAAATAACGTTGTACCGGATCGTCTGTAAACTTTTTGGCAGATTGTGCGGCATCTTTATTCCATTTATCATTAGCATAAAGCGTTCCGTTAGAAACACCCAAGCGAATAGCAAGGCCGGGTACATGGGTATATTTTGCATAAATACCGCCCATTCCTTTCACATTGTTCCAATAGTCCCCGTTAATATAGTGATTATCAATACGTTTTGTTCCTACGTCTGCCCATAAATCTGACATGCCATAAGTTACTCCTAAAGAAAAGCTGCGCTGATCCAGATATTTAATATCCGGTTGTAACCAGGCATGACGTTTCTTTTGTTTCTCCGTTTGTGCTTCCGCCTGGCTGGCAAAGCACATTGAAAAAGAAGCTAACAATCCAATATTTAGAGCTTTACGTAACAAATTTTGCATTTCTGTTATCAATTTGAGGGATGAAAGTAAAATATTTTCATCAAATATTAAAGCAAATCCTTAAAATTATTATAAAAACGGTTTTTTATGGACAAAACTTTGTGCTTACGCGGTTTACAGCTGGTCTTTTATACCTAAAATAGCGTTGACTTTAGTAATTATTTTCTCGGAAAGTGCCGGGTCATTTTTCAATACGTGACCATAAGATGGGATCATTTCTTTTAGTTTACTTTCCCAATCGCTTTCTTTCAACTGCCTGGAAAAACAGCGCTCCAACATTTTGATCATAATCGGAACCGCCGTAGAGGCGCCCGGGGAGGCTCCTAAAAGCCCCGCAATACTTCCATCCCCGGCAGTGATCACTTCTGTACCGAACTGCAGTATTCCGCCTTTCTTAGCATCTTTTTTAATCACTTGCACCCGCTGACCGGCGATTTCCAGTTCCCAGTCTTTAGCTACCGCATTCGGGTAGTACTCCCGCAGCGATTGCATGCGGTCCTCCGCACTCTGCATCACTTCTTTGATCAGGTATTTGGTCAGGGGCACGTTCGCCAGGCCGGCGCGTACCATCGGGTAAATATTATTGAGCTTTATCGAGCAAGGCAGGTCCAATAAAGATCCTTCTTTCAGGAATTTGGTGGAAAATCCGGCATAAGGACCAAATAACAACTCCTTTTTACCATTAATTACCCGGGTATCCAGGTGCGGCACAGACATCGGCGGGGCGCCGACGGCTGCTTTCCCGTAAACTTTAGCCGCATGGCGGGCAATAACCTCCGGGTTGGTACAACGCAGCCACTGGCCACTCACCGGGAAGCCGCCAAATCCTTTTCCTTCTTTAATGCCTGATTTTTGGATCAGGGGTAAGGCACGGCCACCGGCACCTACAAATATAAATTTAGTATTTACCCATTTCGTTTCCCCGCTGTCCAGGTCTTTTACTTTCACATTCCAGCTTTGCGGACCGTTCTTCTCTAAATCTTTAACTTCATGTTCAAAATGAAAGGATACGTTTTCTGAACCCTTGATAAAATCAAAAAGCTGCTCTGAAAGCGCCCCGAAATTAACATCGGTGCCAGTAGCCATATAGGTTGCAGCAACTTTTTCAGCAGGGTCCCTGCCATCCATTATCAGGGGCGCCCAGCGGGCTATAGTCGCTTTATCTTCCGCATACTTCATATCCTTAAAGAAATGATGCTTACTCAGGATATCGTACCGCTTTTTAAGGAAATCGACATTTTTATCGCCGATCACGAAGCTCATATGGGGTGTCTGCGACAAAAAGCCGGGCGCATCTTTCAGCATCCCGTTTTCCAGCATATAGGCCCATAATTGTTTCGATAATTCAAATTGTTCATTAATATCATAGGCCTTGCTGGCATCAACCGATCCATCCGCCTTTTGCGGGGTATAGTTCAGCTCGCACAATGCGGCATGTCCGGTACCCGCATTGTTCCAGGCCCCCGAACTCTCCTGGGCGATCTTTCCCAGGCGTTCGAATATCCCGATCGAAATATCGGGCTGCAGTATCTTCAACATGGCACCAAGCGTAGCGCTCATGATACCGGCACCCACCAGGACCACATCGAAGGAAGAACTATTATTATTTACAATGGACATTGTGTTGGATTTTTGGAATCCTGCAAAGTTAAATGCATCACACTAAAGAATCAAGTGTTAATTTTCAGCACGAGCTAAAAAAGTATATGTGCGCATTGGCGTTAAAAAATATTACTGCCGGAACCTTTTTCCTGTATCATAGGCAGGTTGGGTCTGTGTGTCCCGGTGTTTACCCTTTGCCTTAATTGCATACTTTTACCTGGAAATTAAGCATAACTACCGGAAGCACCGATACGGTGCAACTGTTCTATCAAAACAAGGTAAGGCAGTGCAATAAGCGGAGCGACAATATAAAACTGCGTATTTACGCACATATCTATATAATCCTGGTAAAGACTAATAAAAAAGTCCCGGGTCTAACCGGGACTTTATTCATATATTTAATTATCTCCTTATGCAACGCTTTGTTTCGCTGCTTTCTTCCGGGCATGGGCCAGGGCCGCTTCCCGCACCCAGGCGCCTTTTTCCCAGGCATTTTTACGCGCATCCAGGCGTTGACGATTACAGGGACCGTTTCCTTTAACCACGTTCCAGAACTCGTCCCAGTTGATTTCACCGAAATCATAGTGACCGCGCTCTTCATTCCATTTCAGGTCCGGATCGGGAATGGTCAGACCTAATATATTCGCCTGCTCTACCGTAACATCAATAAATTTCTGTCTTAAATCATCATTACTGAAGCGCTTGATCTTCCAGGTCATACTCAATTTTGAGTTAGGAGAAGCATCATCATTAGGGCCAAACATCATGATCGCAGGCCACCAAAAACGGTTCAATGCATCCTGGGCCATCTTTTTCTGGGCTTCAGTTCCTTTAGCAAGGGTCAGCATGATCTCGTAACCCTGGCGCTGGTGAAAGCTTTCTTCTTTACACACGCGGATCATAGCACGGCTATAAGGGCCGTAAGAGCAGCGGCATAGAGGTACCTGGTTCATAATGGCCGCACCATCTACCAGCCAGCCAATAGCACCCATATCTGCCCAACTCAAAGTCGGGTAGTTGAAGATAGAAGAATATTTGGCGGTTCCGTCATGTAACTGGTCCAGCATTTGGTCCCGGGTAATACCCAGTGTTTCCGCTGCGGAATAAAGATATAAGCCATGGCCGGCCTCATCCTGTACTTTCGCTAACAAAACAGCTTTCCTTCTCAGCGAAGGAGCCCGCGTGATCCAGTTACCTTCCGGCAACATGCCCACGATTTCGCTATGTGCATGCTGGGAAATCTGGCGAATCAAGGTCTGCCTGTATTTCTCCGGCATCCAGTCTTTCGGCTCAATCTTTAATTCATCATCAATCTTCTTCTGGAAAGCTAACTCTAAGGTTTCGTTGCTCATATTTTTCAATAATTAGTAATTATCTGTATACAAAGATAAGGATTTTTAATTTTTCCCAAATACCCTTCCTTAAAGACCGACTCATTGGTCAAAAGTTTTCTAAATAGAAATGGTGCCCGGCAGAAAACCGGGCACCATTTGAAATTTCTGAAGGTATTAGCTTAGCAAAGACAATCCATAACTGACTCTTTCCTGCGTAGCAACTTTACCTATAAATAAAGCAATATCGAACACCCCGGGACCGAATTTATCGCCTACGAGCATTACCCGTAAGGGCATCATTACCTCGCCTTTCTTCACACCATGAGTGGCTGCGATATCCGTTAATGACTGCTCTAACACATCATGTTCCCAGGCAATATGGTCGAGGCCGGCCGCCCATTCGGTCATTACCCTGGTTTTATCTTCATTCCATTTTCCTTTAATGGCCTCAATGCTCAAAGTTTCCGGTGCTTTAAAGAAGAAGCCGGCCTGCAGTACAAAATCGCTCAGCAATTGGCAGCGCTCTTTTACCATACCGATAACCTGGTCGAGTTTGCCCAGGTCATCAATCGCAATACCGGCAGCTTCCATAAATGGCTTTACGAGTAAAGCCAGGCGGCTGTTGTCCGCTCTCTGTATATGCTGCTGGTTGAACCATTTTGCTTTTTCGTAATCAAATTTCGCACCGCCCTTATTAACTCTTTCTATAGAGAACAGCTGCTCCAATTGTTCCAGGGAGAAAA
>CAXYKQ010000044.1:0-12609 GCA_964277835.1 uncultured Edaphocola sp.
TTGCTCCTCTTTACGCCGGCTGTAACGATAAATGAGGTAACCGATACCGGAGGCAATGACCACAAATGCGAGTATCTTGAACCAGATGGTCTGGTAAAACATAGCTTTGATGGTGAATGTATATCTATACGCGTTTTCATGCCATCCCCCATTCTCGTCTGAGGCGTAAACGACAAAGGTATATTTACCCGGGGCCAGCTGGTTATAGGTCACTGTATGCTGCCGCGTCTCCACAGGGTCTTTATCGGCGCCCAGCAACTGGTAGCGAAACATTATTTTTTCCGGTGCGGAAAGACAGACGGCCCTGAAGGTAAAGGTCAGGCTATTTTGGTTATGCCCGAACACCGGCCGGTAAGGAATGCCGGAAAAAGGGATGATACTGTCGCTAAATGCTAATGGATCTATATCGCGCGAAAACAGCTGTATATTAGTCAGCGATACATAAGGTGGGAAGCGGACAGTTTTTTCTTTCGCCTCATCGTAACGGTAAAGCCCTTTCGTAGTGCCAAACCAGATCACCCCTTCCTCATCCTGGAACGAGGCATTTCCATTACTTTCGGCCCCGTTAAGCCCGTCAGATTTGCCATAATTCCTGATATTAAAGCCGCCTTGCGGATCCAGCTCGATCCGGTCTATGCCGCAACCCGTGCCGATCCAGATATAGCCATGTTCATCTTTCAGGAGATTATAAACATAATTACAGCTCAGACCGACTTTCTGATCAATAGTAAAAAAGGTTTTAGTCCTACGATCATACACCAGCATCCCGCGATCATCAGTCCCGATATACCAGCGCTCCTCGTCCGCCAGCAAAGTATGTACCCGCACACTTTTCAGCTCGGGAATCGTGTCCAACACATTTTGCCCTTTATGGTAGAGCAGCACACCAGAGCTGGCTCCCAGCAACAGTTCCTGTTGCGGAGTGACTGCTAACGAGATAAAGGACTTGCTTTCTATTACAGGCAACAGCTCACCTGCATTTATTTGATACAAACCGCCATTTACAATGCCCCATATCGTATCATCCAGGTTTACCCAGCTGGCGCCCATTGGCATGACGGAGGACTTTATTGGCCTCACAATACCCTGTCGCCACTGTACAAAATTATTCAGGCCGCTCACGATCATCCCCTGCTCTTTATCCTGGTATATAGAGCTTAATACGGGTGGCAAACCCGGAAGACTTACTTTACGCACTTCGTAATTGTCCAGGTTAAGCTCATAGATCCCCAGGTAATAACTCCCCAGGATCAGCTTGTTGCCCCGGCGCATGATACTGGATATGCTCTTGGCATTAGGCAGGAACTTGTTGTCGAAACGGGAAAACGGGCTTTCCGCATATTTATAGAGCCCGGAACCGTTGGTAGCGATCCAAAGATTAGCATAATTGTCCACAAAAAGGTCCAGAGTCTGCTCATCACTGAGTCCTTTCTGGTAATTGATCTGGTTTAATTTACCGTCCTTGTAGAGCCAAACCCCTTTTAATGAAGTGATCCAGATATTTTCTTTATCATCAATGCCCATCTTGGCTGATAAATTCCGCAATTCCAGCTCGGGCAATGCTGCTGAAATATAGGCAACGGTATCGCCACTTTTTTTTATAATTCCTTCTGTAGTCAGGGCGTATAAACGGCCGCTATTCGAGAAGCGGGCATTCACTAAGAGTCCTTTAGGCGGTGACAGCACCCTTTGCCAGGTATCATTCTCAAATTTAAAAACGCCATTCTTTAGGTAAGCCACGTGGATGACCCCGCGATTATCTTTAAACAGGGAAAAGATATAATCTTTCTCGGTAACCTGCGGTTTAAACGTTCCCTCTTCAAAACGAAAAAGCCTGTTATTAGACAAAATCCAAACCCGGCTGCGATTGTCGACCTTGACTACCCCAATGCTGCTAGAATCTGCTTTTTCAGAAATAAAGTAATTGGTAAACCGGTTGCCGTCAAAATAAGAAAGGCCCTCTGCCGTACCGATCCAGGCGGTACCATCATGCAAAAAATCAAAAGAAAGCACTACGTTACCCGGCAGTCCGTCCAGCCGGGTATAATTATTAAAACCGTTGACATCAAAGATCGATAGCCCTCCCCAGGTGCCCACCCAAAGACGATTATACTTATCCTGCCCTAAAGTGTAAGCCTGTGACTGTACCAGTCCATGTTCTGTATTAAAGTTCTGGAAAAAGAATTGTTGCGCCTTCAGGGTAGGACCCGTCAACATGAAAAAACTGCTCAAAATAACGAATATTCTGAGCAGTATATAATTCTTGTGTATCAGGTAATTCATAGCATCAATTAATGGTGACCTTCAGTAAGGTCTTACCATCAAGCCGCCCGTCAAACTCGTCATAAGGCAAAACCATACCTACACCTTCTGGTGTTCCTGTAAAGATAAGGTCTCCCATCTGTAAAGTAAAGAATTGAGACACGTAAGCAATAATTTTTTCGATCGAAAAGATCATATCTTTAGTATTCCCTAACTGCACGCGCTCTTCGTTCTGGTACAGTTCAAAGTTGGTATCATGCAATTTATCGAAGGGCACCGGCACAAAATCGCCCAGGATAGCAGAGTTATCAAAGCTTTTGGAGAGTTCCCAGGGTAAACCTTTTTTCTTCAGCTTGTTCTGTAGGTCACGCGCCGTTAAGTCCAGTCCTATTGTCCACTCTTTAAAATAATTACGGGCATTCGCTTCTGTAATGCGTGCACCGTTTTTACAGATCCGGATCACTACTTCCGCTTCATAATGCAGCTCTTCTGTAAATTTCGGATAATACACGGGGAAACCCAGGTTTGCGATTGCAGTCTTGGGTTTCATAAATATCACAGGCTCGCTCGGAACCTCGTTTTGAAGTTCTTTGATATGGGGCAGATAATTACGTCCTATACAAATTATTTTCATGGCTATTTCGTAAAAAGCAAGTAAGCAACAGCAAGAGTATTCGAATTACGCGAAAATAGCTAATTTTACAAAACAATAACATGTAGTTTTTTTTCGAATGGAAAAAGTGAAGATAATTTTACCTGCCGATTCACCTGATTTTGAGTGCCTTATCAATGTCCGTGTGAGCGACATAAATTATGGCAATCACGTAGGTAACGATAGCCTCGTTTCCTTCCTACACGAAGCCAGGGTGCAGTTTCTGGCCCAAATGGGTTATACCGAATTTGACATAGAAGGACTCGGACTCATCCAGGCGGACCTTATGGTACGGTATAAAAATGAGGCATTTTTAGGAGATAAATTATCTTGTAAAATTTTCTTTGTTAACTTCTCCTCCCGTTCTTTTGATATGCTTTGTGCTATCACGACTGAAAGAAATGCACAACCAATCACCATCGCCGAGGCAAAAGTCGGGCTGGTATGCTATAACTACCAGACAAAATCTATCGCCTGCCTGCCGGCACCATTTACCAACAGGTTTTTAAAGCACGCGCTATAGTATGAGAGATTTAATTATAAACTGTATCCAGGCGGACCTTCATTGGGAAGATAAGCAGGCGAATTTGTCGCTGTTCGAAACTCTCTTTGAGCAGGTTCCCGCCCATAGCCACGTCATCGTTTTACCGGAAATGTTCTCCACCGGATTTACCATGAATGCAGCGGCGATGGCAGAAACGATGAACGGACCCACTATAAGATGGCTGCAAGCGCAAGCCGCACGTTTGAAAAAAATTATTGCCGGTAGTATTATCATAGAGGAAGACGGCGCCTTTTACAATCGCCTGGTCTGGATGCAACCTGACGGGCAACATTATCACTATGACAAAAAACATTTATTCGGCTTTGCCGGTGAGGACGAGCGTTATAGCGCCGGCCGCCAGAGAGTAATCGTGCGGGTAAACGGCTGGCGAATCAACCTGCAGGTGTGCTACGATCTGCGCTTCCCGGTGTGGGCCAGGCAGGCGCCGCCACAGGAAGGGGAACCGGCATCCTACGACCTGCTGCTGTATGTAGCCAACTGGCCGCAGCGCCGTATCAATGCCTGGGACACTTTACTGAAAGCAAGGGCTATCGAAAACCAATCATACGTGATAGGTGTTAACCGTGTGGGGAACGATGCCAATGATATTTATCACAATGGCAGCAGCAGTATCATTGACCCCTGGGGGGAAGTATTATGGAACCTGCAGGAAGAGACCGGGGTTTATACCCACACTTTTCAATACGACAAGCTTGAGGAAGCACGTACCAAGCTGCCCTTTTTAAAAGATGCAGACCGGTTTATTATCTGCTAACCCGATCGGTTTAAAAACATTACTCATTAAAATAAGCCAGCTGTTACCTTAAATACTAACGGCTGGTTTTCATAGCCTTTACGTTCTTGATTCCCGGATCCTCAACCAGGGCTTTAAATTCATCACTTTCCATTGCTATCAAAGCCACGCGACCTTCGGCATCATGATGTATGCCCCACCCATATTGCTTGGCCAGTGCCGAGGTGCGCAGGCAGGGCTGTCCTTTTGAAAAAAAGTTCCTTTTTTCTTCGGCTACGGCATCCCGGGCACAACCTTTCCGTAAGAGATAAATTTCGAACAAGACCTCATCAGAAGTATACTTATATGGTTCATTGTAGATCATTTCGAACTGCAGTTGAGCAATGGTCTTCTTATCCTGTTTTAAGGGTGGTATAACAGCCTGGTCCACTTTGGTATCATCTGCCGGTGTGATCAAGGTATGCCTGTAATTGGTCGTATGCACTTTATCGCTCATTTCATATCGTTTTTATCCTGTATAAAGGTAAGCATTTCTCCTACTTAACTTAGATCAATGGACAAACTATTAAGGTTACCGAACTTTGTACCTGTAAAAATAATCGACAATGAATACGAAAAACGTAAGCGCAGTTATAGCCCCGGCAAGCCCGCACTTTGTAGGCGACGGCTTCAGGGTACACAATTTCATCCCCGGCAATCCGCAACTGAATATGCAGCGTATGGACCCTTTCATTATGCTGGACTATAATTCAAAATATGATTTCCCTGCCGCTCCGGAACCTAGGGGAGTAGGCGTGCATCCGCACCGCGGTTTTGAAACCGTGACTATTGCTTATAAAGGCAGGGTAGCACATCACGACAGTGCGGGAGGCGGTGGCGTGATCGGTGAAGGAGATGTACAATGGATGACGGCAGCCAGTGGCGTGTTACATAAAGAACACCACGAAAAGGAGTGGGCTAAAACAGGAGGAACATTCCAAATGGTGCAACTTTGGGTCAACCTGCCCGCAAAAGATAAAATGTCTGCACCCAAATACCAGTCTATTGAAAACCGCCAGATGGTCCGGGTAGCAGCCGAAAAGGGTGGCTATATAGAGTTGATTGCCGGTCAATACAAAGAGGCAACAGGCCCGGCGACTACTTTTACCCCCATTCACATGATGAATGCTAAATTAGAAAAAGGCGGGAAAGCAAATTTTGATTTCCCACCCGACTATACTACCCTGGCTTTGGTAATAGAGGGAGCCATCATCATTAACGGACGCCACAAAGTAGCCGGTGATCACCTCGCATTGTTTGATAATAAAGGCACTGCTTTTGAGATCGAAGCCAGCGAAAATGCAGTGGTGCTTGTTTTGAGCGGCCGGCCTATTGCAGAACCGATTTTTGCGCACGGGCCTTTTGTGATGAATAACCGGGACGAGATCGTTCAGGCGTTTGAAGATTATAATAACGGGAAGTTCGGCTACCTGGAAGATTAAACCCTGATCATTTCATCTTCATAAAATCAAAAACATGAAAGCTATATTTGAAAATATCCCATTGCATAAAAACGAACAGGACCACCGCTACGAATTAGCCTATAACGGTTATACCGCTTTTATTGATTATAAAGAAACTTCAAACCAGATAGCGCTGGTCCATACGGAAGCGCCCGAAGAACTTGGTGGAACAGGCGCTGCGGCGGCACTGGTAGAAAAAACGCTGTTACTGATTGAAGAAAGTGGCAAAAAGTTGTTACCTTTCTGTCCTTATGTGTTTGCTTTTATCAAAAGGCATCCTGGATGGAAAAAGTTGGTTGATCCGACTTTTAGCGGTTATCAAAATTTATAAACAAGAAAATTTCAACTATTATGATGTCTAATGTCGGATTGGTAATTGAAGAACGCTCTGCCAATATTGGTAACTTCCTGGTGGGGCGCTTATTACCTTTTAGAGAGAAACGTACTGTAGGTCCTTTCGTATTTATCGATCACATGGGCCCTGCTGCTCTTAAAGAATACCAGAATTTAGAGGTACCTCCCCATCCGCATATAGGTCTTTCTACGCTCACCTACCTGTTCGAAGGCGCTATTCTTCACCGCGACAGCCTGGGCAATACGATCGAAATCCAGCCCGGCGCGGTCAATTGGATGACGGCAGGAAAAGGCGTGGTCCACTCTGAACGCACACCGGAGTACCTGAAGACTACCGAAAAATCGCTGCATGGCTTCCAGATCTGGATCGGTTTACCCAAAGAGCTGGAAGATGCGGCCCCCACCTTTCATCATATAGAGGCGCAAAGCCTGCCGGCCTGGACAGAAGATGGTGTAGCTTACAAATTAATTGCCGGCACAGCTTTTGGCAAGCAATCTCCCGTACCGGTACATAGTAAGCTGTTTTTTATCGAGATCAAAACAAGCGAGCCCAAAACCATCAATATAGGCGCGGACCTTTATGGAGAGGCGGCAATGTACGTGATGGAAGGGACCGCAAACATCGAAGGCAATGATTATGGCGGCAAGCAATTGCTCGTAGCCAAAAACGCCAATCTTTGCGCTTTTGAAATGAGTGCCGGCAGTACGGTTTATATTTTCGGCGGAGAACCTTTCCCTGAAGAAAGACATATCTTCTGGAATTTTGTCCATTCAGAGAAAGAAAAAATAGAAACCGCGAAACAAAACTGGAAAGCTCAAAATCATGAAGCCTTTCCTTTAGTACCCGGAGACGAAAAAGAATATGTAACCCTACCTGAAGCACCCAACCTAAAAAATAAATCTTAGCTTTTCCACGAAAAATGAAAATATTTGCATTTGCCGGCAGCAGTTCCAGCACTTCCATCAACTACGCATTGGTTACCGAAACCCTTAAAAATTTCAGGGATTGCACCATTGAACTCATTCATCTTAAAGATATTCCCGCACCACTATTTAGTGTAGACATAGAGAAAGAACAAGGATATCCGGAGGCAGCTTCCCTTTTTTTGCAAAGCATAGAAAATGCAGATGCAATCATTTGCTCTATGGCAGAACATAACCGCAGCTACAGCGCAGCTTTTAAAAGCTTATTTGACTGGGCCTCCCGGATCAATGTAAAAGTCTTTCAAAATAAGCCTATGCTGCTCATGTCCACTTCTCCCGGTGGCTATGGCGGCGGGAATGTAATGAAAGAGGCCAATACCTTTTTCCCGCAGTTTGCGGCAGATATCAAAGCCACTTTTTCTTTGCCTAAATTCAATGAACATTTCGACCGGGAAAAAGGCATAACCGAAGAAACGCTCAGGGCGCAACACCTTACTGCCATTCAAACCTTCAGGAACAGTATTGGCTTGCCCTGATCATTACTTTACGCAACATTAAATAATGCTATGATCGAAGTCATCGTCAGCGCGGCTATACAACAGGAACCTTATGTAACGCAGGTCCGGGCCCGACAACATACCATTACCACGGATGAACCGCTATCTCTGGGCGGTAAAGACAAAGGAATGAACCCTTTCGAGCTGCTGGCCGCCTCACTGGCAACCTGCACCGCGGCCACTTTAAAAATGTATATTGACCGGAAGAAATGGGAGGTGAACGAAATCCGGGTTGAAGTGAAAATCAATTACAATAAAGCGGAATCTTTTACCAATTTCGACCGGAAAATTTCTTTCGAAAAAGCCCGGCTTTCCGAGGAAGCGCGGGAAAGCCTTTACAGTATTGCTAACCGATGCCCCGTGCACAAAATTTTAGAAGGGCAGGTAGGTATTACTACGATCATTCAAAAATAAAACCGATTTCCTTTTACCACTATGCCTGGATTAAAAAAACGTAAGGTTAAACGCGTGCTATTGCTCGCGCTAACCGGCGGGTTCATTACCATTAATATTATCGCATTCCTACATGCCTATGCATTTACACATTTTGATCAAAAAAACACTTCTAAAACCCGGCGGCCGGAGCAATTAAGTCTGGGGGGAAAGCTCAGAATATTAATAACCGGCGTGAGTAATCCGAGGCCATACGCGGAACACACCGCGCCGGACACCTACCAGACCATAAAACTACAGAGTAATTATACCATCGAATGCTGGTATAAGGAAACAACAGATACTGCTCAAAAACAACGCAAAGTAAAAGGGGCAGTAGCTATTTTTCATGGGTATGGCGGAGAAAAATCAAGCATGCTGGACAAGGCGGCCATCTTTGACAGCTTGGGCTATGATGTACTACTGGTAGATTTCATGGGCAGCGGCGGCTCGGAAGGCAATACAACGAGTATTGGCTTTCATGAAGCAGCTCAGGTCAAAACAGCGTATGATTTCCTGGCACAGAAAGGCTATTCCGACCTCTACCTGCATGGCACCTCTATGGGGGCGGCAGCTATTATGAAAGCGATGCAGGACTACCCGCTGAAAGTTAGCGGCCTGATCCTGGAATGCCCGTTCAATACGATGTATGAAACGGTAGGCGCGCGTTTTGACCAGATGCATCTGCCGCGGTTTCCTATGGCAGGCTTACTCGTTTTCTGGGGAGGTGTTCAAAATAAATTCTGGGCTTTTGGTCACAACCCGGAAACTTATGCAACCTCCATTAAGGCCCCGGTGCTGCTGATCAGTGGCGGATTGGATAAAAATGTAAGCCTTGCTGCCACTCAATCTATTTACAGGAACCTGCATGGTGCCAAACGGCTTGTTCTATACCCGCTAGCCGGTCACGAGAACTACCTGAACCGATACAGAAGTGCCTGGATAAATGATGTAACCCATTTCATAGAAGGGCTGCAATGACCTTAAAAACTCCTGGAATAGCTCAACTTTTTTTAAAAAAATACGGGAATTCCAGTATTGTGTGATAAAGTTAAATTGCAGAATTTTGCATCATCAATTTAGGACATACAGCAATACACCGCAAAAGGTATAATTTATCATACAAGAGATTTTCTCACTAAAACCACAATAAAACCTATACCTGTAGCCCTGGCAAAATATTTGTCAGGGTTTTTCCGCATTTTGTAAAAAAATACGGGAATTCCAGTATTGTAAAATTCAAATCAACACTTGAATTTTGCAGCAATAAATTTCTCTTTTTTTATGACAATCAGTAACACTACAGGTGAATTCATCACACAAGAAGAAGCAGTCGCATTCACACATGATTTCCAAGCCGCAAATCCGGACGCATTCAAATGCTTTTATGCGGGATCGGAAAGAATCAAAGAATTAATGGACCAGAAAGGTCTAATGGGCATCCGTATTTACAGGGGTTATGACAAAAATAACAATGTCGAAAACCTCGTTCTGGTCGGTGTAGACTTATCAGGAAATGATATGTGTTCAGAATTATTCTTAGAACGCCTGGCCCCCTGCCCCGTTTCCTGCGCACAAAATAGTATATTAGTGGCCGATAACTAAACTATATTGTACAACACTTTTTTTTATATAGTACTTTTTGCAGGGCTAATCCCCCTGCTTTTGCTGTTTTTTAAAGGCATTGCCTTTAAGTTTGATCGTGCAGCCAACCCGTTTATATGGCTTACGGCCGTTGCCACTCTCTACGAATTTGTCGGCACCATACTTTTTGAGATCGAAAGTGATTACTGGTTCCAGTTCTACATTCTGCTGGAGTTTGTAGCCCTGTATTATTTCTATTCGAAACTTCTGCGGCCGCGATTCAATATTTTTTTTAAAGTTACGCTCCTGCTCTTTATCGTATCCTATACAATATCCTGTTTTCCTGCAGGCTATTTCATAGGCAGTTCCATTACCAAAACCATGACACCGCTTTTCGTCATTGCAGGATCGACACTTTGGATCAGGAAATTATTTGTAGAGATGGCGATTCCGAACCTTTGGAAAGATACCGATTTTTACTTTGTATCGGGTTTTATCTTGTATTATACCAGCACCTTCTTTTTCTTTTTATTAAGTGATAGTATCCGGCTCAATAGTAATTTTTACGATTACTGGTTGGTAAATATTATCGCGGCATTGATTTTCAGGATTCTATTAAGCATTGGTACATGGCAAATGAAATCGAGTTAAAATTCCTTTTTTGGGTGGGCACTTTTATGATGCTTGCACTTGCAGTTACCCTCATCCTCATTACCTTGCTGTATCATAAAAGGGTATTCAACATGCGGGAAAAAGAGGCAGAGAACCTGCTCAAAGCAACACTGGAGGTAGAACAAAAAGAACGCAGAAGGATTGCCAGTGATTTTCACGATGGCGTGAATGGCGACCTGAACGCGATCAGCAATTACATATCCCTGCTGCATACAAAAGAAGCGGACCCTTTTAAAAAATCTGTTTTACAGGAAGTAAAGCAAACCCTGGATCATACTAAGGAAAACATACAAATGATCAGCTACAACCTGATGCCACCTTTACTGGACACGTTGGGACTGGTGGCGGTATTGAAAGATTTTTTCGTAAAATTCAGCAAGTGGTCAAAAATTGAGGTAAACGACAGGTACCAGAATGAACACATCACCCTTACACAAACGGAGGCCTACGAGTTGTACCGGATCATACAGGAATTATTCAATAACATGTTCAAACATGGCAAAATCAGCCGGGTAAATTTTTCGATCAGCGCTTCGGAACGATCGGTAACAATTATTTTATCCGATGACGGCATGCCTTTTGATTTCTACCAGCAACTAAAAACCTCGAAAGGGATCGGACTTAAAAGTATCACTACAAGACTTAAACAAATAGGTGCGCAATTGGAACAAGAAAACCAGGAAAACGGCAATACTATTATTCTAACCTTAAAAAAGTAAAGCTAATGCTGCGGATCGCAATCACAGACGACCATACCCTGTTCAGGAAAAGCCTGAGCCTCCTGATCAATAGCTTTGATGGGATGCAGGTAATTTTAGAAGCTCAGAACGGAGCCGAGCTGCTGGATAAATTAAAACATACGAAAGTTGACATCCTGCTGCTGGACCTGCAAATGCCCATAATGGATGGCTTCGAGACCAGTAAGATATTACAAACAGCCTACCCTGCCTTAAAGATACTGGTACTCACACAACTGAATGAAAAAGACACGATCAGCCGGGTCTTAAAATCAGGAGTACAAGGTTTTTTCACTAAAAACACAGATCCCACGGAACTCCAAAATGCGATCAATAAATTGAATAATAATGGCTTCTATTTTGAAAACAGCTTCGCCAGTATTATTCACGGGATCGCTAAAGAAATGGAGATCAATAATGCCCCGATACCCGAGAATAAATCTCTGTTCTCTGCCCGCGAGCGCGAGATATTAAGGCTTACCCTCAAGGAATATAGCGGCAGCAGTATCGGAGAAATGCTCAACATTAGTCCTAAAACAGTAGAAAAACATAAGGCTAACCTGATGGAAAAAACCGGCGCTCAAAATTTTATCGGCGTCATTACCTTTGCTTTGCAAAATGAGATTATATCTCTTGAAGACCTGAAACGATAATGAATGACCAGTTGCTCAGCCGCTGACCCCGCTTACTGGTTACTAAAATAGTAAAACCCCATTCAGTGAACTGAGAACAGTTCCTGCAGGGGCTTTAACTAGTATGAAACAAATGATTTTGGTAAAAGGTCAACCTTGGCTAACAATCAGACTTATAGCTTGGTGAGCTTAAAGGTAGTGTTACTGCCATAGGCATCTCTGATTATAATGTTATAATTTCCGGCCGGCAAGTTAGTGATATCGATTTTACTGGCCCCGGCTTCAATTTGCTGTTGCAGCACTTTTTGGCCCACCATATTAAAGAGCAATACCTCACCATTGGTTTGCATCCCTGAAATGTTGAATGCATTGTTAGCAGGGTTTGGCGCGATACTGATCTCATTAGCCAGGCAGTTAAGCATTACTTTAGCTACATTACTGAATGAGGCAGTACCGTCAAAGTCTACAGTTTTCAGCCGGTAGAAACCTTCCTTATCGGATTGCGCTACCGTTGCAGCATAAGTCGCCCCCATAGCGGCATTTCGTGCCTGAACCTTTTCAACGGTAGCGTACCGACTACCCTCTTTGCTGTATTGAATTTCAAAGTGAGACACATTCTGCTCTTTTGACGTTTCCCAATCTAAAGCGACCATACCACAGCCTTTTTGTTTCGCTGTGAAACTGACCAGTTTTACCGGTAATGGTGCAGAAACCCCGATCGAAGCGGAGCTTACATCATTGCCCGCGTTTATATTAGCAACGGTAAGCCCGGGATTGAGCCGGCGATCTACGGAGAGCGTTGTTGTCTGCAGCGTCGCTGTCTGCACAAAACCAACGATAGCAATGCGTGCCACAGATTGTTCTCCGGCATCAATAGCCTGGTTATTTGTGAGCACGATGTCACCGCCGGGACCAGCATTATAACTCAGCACCGTCCAGTTAGTTACTGTCGGCAGTAATCCTACCTGTAAGCCATATTCGTTTGGAAAACTAATCGTAGATC
>CAXYKQ010000045.1:0-2840 GCA_964277835.1 uncultured Edaphocola sp.
GCCTGATTACTTCCTTACCCATAACCATACAAGCCCCGCAACCACAGATCGAGCATGCCGATAAACTGATGCTGATCGGCTCCTGTTTCAGCGAGCATATCGGTAAACGGCTGGGCGACGCGAAATTCAGCGTATCGGAAAACCCGCACGGAATTCTGTTTAATCCCTTGAGCGTCTGCCATAGCATCCGGCAATATATAGACAATCATCTGCCCAAAACTTCACGGTTTATATACCTTAACGAAACCTGGAACCACTGGGATTTTCATTCCCGGTTTTCGGGCCTGAGCCGCGAGGAGGCGGCAATGCTGATGAGCAATTCCATCCGCCAGGGACATGATTTTTTAAAGGAGGCAGACTGGCTAATGATCACCTTAGGTTCCGGCTTCCAGTATTTTTTAAAGGATGGAGCCGTGCCGGTAGCCAACTGCCACCGCGCTCCGGGCCAATGGTTTGATAAGAAACTGCTGAGCATCGCGGAGATCAGCAATGCCTTGCAAGAAACGGTCGAAGCGCTGAAAGTCTTTAATCCAAAGTTGAAAATTATACTTACTATTAGCCCGGTGCGGCATATAAGAGATGGGGTCGTGGAAAACAACCGCAGTAAGGCGCGTCTTATAGAAGCCGTTCATGAGCTGGTAGCGCTTTATCCGCATTGTTTTTACTTCCCGGCCTATGAATTGCTGATTGATGTGCTCAGGGATTACCGTTACTATGATGTAGACCTGGTACATCCTAACTTTGCCGCTACACAGGTGGTCTGGGAGCAGTTCGCGCATCATTTTCTTTCGCCGGGATGCCGGAAGGCAGCAGCGGACATGCAGGCCTTAAGTACTGCAAGGCAGCATAAGGTGCGATTCCCGGAGACGCAGGCCTATGCTCAATTCAGGAGTAATTTTTACGCTAAAATACAACAGTACGAACAGCAATATCCCTATGTTGACTTCTCTGCGGAAAAGCAATATTTTACACCGGAATAGTTAACCGGACTGTCTTCTACCGTTCTTTTTGATCTAAAGAAGCTTCATACATTTTCGCGTAAACCCCTTCCTTGATCTGTAGCAGGGAGCGGTGATCTCCCTGTTCTATAATCTGGCCGCGTTCCAGGACAATGATCTGGTCGGCCTTGCGGATGGTGGACAGCCGGTGCGCGATGACAATTGCGGTCCTGCCTTTGATCATTTTATCAATCGCTTGCTGGATCAGGATTTCCGATTCGCTGTCCACTGAAGAAGTAGCTTCATCAAGAATAAGGATGGATGGATTGAACAACAGGGTACGGGCAAAGGAGAGAAGCTGTCGCTGCCCCTGGGATAGTGTGCTGCCGCGCTCCGTTATTTTATGCTGGTACCCGCCCGGCAACTGTGTGATAAATTCATGGATGCCTAATGAGCGGCAAACCGCTATGGCTTGCTCTGCGCTGACGCCGCGATCTTTCAGGGTAAGGTTATCGAGCAAGGTGCCGGAAAACAGGAATACATCCTGCAATACAATACCGATATGCCTGCGCAGGCTATAAATGTCATATTCGTGCAGCTCAATGTCATCGATAAATATCTTGCCTGAGCTGATGGGGTAAAGCCGGGTTAGAATGGATATAATTGAGCTTTTGCCCGCGCCGGTATGGCCTACCAATGCCAGCGTTGCCCCGGGCCGGGCCTCAAAACTGATGTCCCGGAGTACGGGAATACCTTCTTTATAGGAGAAATTGACCTGGTCGAATTTTACGGCGCCTTTTAGCCTGAGTACTTCCTGCTTCCCGTTCTGGTGCATATATTCCCCGCTGTCCAGTACCTCCATCACTCTGCCCCCCGCGATCAATCCCATTTGCAGGGTGTTGAATTTGTCCGCCAGCATTCTCAATGGCCTGAAGAGTAGGGTGAGGTACATATTAAAGGCGATGATAATTCCCGGGGTCACTTCATAATTCAGCATTTTAGAGGCGCCATACCATACAAGTAAGCCCATGGAGATCGCAAGTATGATTTCCACGATAGGAAAGAATACCGAATAGGCAAAGATGGACCTGATGTTTGCATCCCTGTGCTCTTTGTTGATGGCATCAAACTTTTTCTTTTCCCGGTTTTCGGCAGCAAATACCTGTACGATATACATCCCGCTTATGTGCTCCTGTACAAAGGCATTCAGCGCAGCAACGGCATTACGTACTCTTTTAAAAGATTTATTAACCGCTTCTTTAAACCAATAGGTGGCCAGCAGCAGCAGCGGGAATACTGCCAGGCTCACGAGTGTCAGCCGCCAGTCGGTGTACAGCATGATGCCGATCAGGGCGAGGATGGTCAAAACGTCGGCAAGAATGGCTATAAACCCTTCAGAAAAGGTGTCATTAAGTGCTTCAATATCATTTATGGTCCTCGTTGTGAGCGTGCCGATCGCATGCTGATCGAAATAGCTTAAATTTTGAAACAGGATTTTTTTATGTACTTTTTTCCGGATATCGTTTACTACTGTTTGCCCCAGCCAGCTGGTAATAAACATGAATACAAACCGGAGCGCAGTTTCCAGCAGCAGCAAGACCAGCTGAACGATGGTGATATAGATCAGGCCCTGCAATAACCGGTTTTCGATATAATGGTCGATGGAGTATTGGATCAGGTAAGGTCTCAGGGGGGCTACGACGGCCAATATAAGGCTTAAGCTGACGCTAAGCCAGAGCCTGGACTGGTAGGGCCGGGCAAATGATAAAATTCTTAAAAATAAATTCCGGTCAAATTTTTTTTGCTGTGCTTCCAATGGTTGTTGCGCCTTAATGCGGTCGTTTTTTAATGCGGCAAAGATACTTAATTAAAAAGGCTTCGAAAGTGTTAAAACCTTCGAAG
>CAXYKQ010000046.1:0-6605 GCA_964277835.1 uncultured Edaphocola sp.
AGATAAATGGCGATACCTTTAAATAAAATGCCACTGATAAGTGTTTTAAAAGCCCCGGCTATACCGTCATTGATGCCCTGAAACACCATTGTGCCGGCCAGGTATACAATAAAAGCGGTGAGGCCGATTCCTATTGATGTATAAGGTTTTGAGCGGTTTGCCCATATACCTAAACCTATAAAGAAGCACGACAGGAACACCACATAAACGATTGTATATAAATCAGGCATTTCTCCAAGCCTGAGTACTGCAATTACCGGCACGACTAAATTTAAAAGTCCTATTGCTAATAAAGTATTTTTTGCCCTGCGGATACGGCGTTGACGACCCTCTCTATATAACTCGAACGTTTCATCCTCTTTAAAAATGGAATCGACTTGTAAATGCTCCTTATTCATTGTAAATAGGTTTGCTCAAAGGTTCACTATTAAAAATAAAAAACACTGCGTTCCGGTAGTAGCAGTGTTCCTCAATGTATAACTATGCAGGCTTAATCTGCGTGATGCAATTTGATCTTCAACTGATTCATATGCGCACCGATCGGTAATTGACAAGCCAACCTGGAGTTCGGTAACAGGTCCGGCAATGTATCCAGCATCGCATACTCATCGTCCCCGATTTCCGGCAATTCGTCCAGCCCTTCCAGTACATCCACGCAACAGGTAGCACATAATGCCATCCCGCCACAGGTAGCCAATACCGGGTATTCATGAGCTTTCAACATTTCCATCAGGCTAAACCCCATATCGGTAGGACAATCCATTTCATTAACGGTGCCATCTTCCTGCTCTACATATATCTTTATAAAATTATCTTCCATCTGTTATTTTTTGCAAAAATACTTTAATTGTTCTGGCCGCAACATCAAATTTTACAATATTGCCATTGGCGTTTGTACATCGTGATAAAATAAGAATTGCCATTTTTCCGCCGCGCCCTGTAAGGCCCATTGCGCTCTTAATTCCATTGCTTTCCTGCCATCCGCGTCATACTTGGCCACGTATTTCATACGCATCTGTTTCACCTGCGGTGCCTCATCGCCACCAAAAAATATTTTCCCTTCGTTGCTGTCGATCCAATAAACCAGGTGTTGCGGACAATGCCCGTTTGTGTGTTCAAAATTTATATATTCATCGATCGTGCCGCTTTCTCCTTCCAGGAAAACTACATTGGGATGGTACCTTAATTCATCCAATTCTGATGTAATGTAAGAGGGCGCGCCTTTTTCATAGGCGAACTCCAGCTCCGGTGCATAGACATAAATTTTAGCGTTATCATAGGCTGCATCCGCCAGGATGTTTGGAATGCCTCCGCTATGATCTTTATGCAGGTGACTCATCAATATTTTGGTAACATCTTCCGGCTCTATATTATGCTTTCTTAGATTTGCGGTAAGTTGGGTCACCCCATCAGCCTGTGAAAATCCAAGCCCCGTGTCCAAAATGATGACGTCTTTTTCGTTCACTACCAGGAAAGGCTGCACTTCTACCAGTAGAGAACCCGTACTCCGGTCGTTTAAGGCATCTTTTTCCAGGTCGAAAGGAACAAAGGATTTATCTCTGCCTACTGTAAAATGACCTTCAGAAAGAGGAAATATCTGTGTATTCATGCCGCAAAATTAACGAATAAGAATGTGTCTGTCTGCATCCAGGCGTAACATTATCGCCAGCAGGATCGAGAAGGACATCAAAGAGGTACCGCCATAGCTCAGCATGGGTAATGTAATCCCGATCACCGGCGCCAACCCCATGGTCATCGATAAATTAATGGCAAAGTGAAAGAACAGGATGGAAGCCACGGAGTAGGCATAAACCCTTGAGAAAGCAGATCGCTGTCGCTCAGCAATAAACAGGATTCGCAGCATCAGGGCCAGGTACAAAAGCACTAATAAAGTGCTGCCGATAAACCCGAACTGCTCCCCTATCCCACAGAAAACGAAATCCGTATGTTGCTCCGGGACAAAGGAATATTTAGTTTGCGTCCCGTTCATAATACCTTTGCCGGAAAGACCGCCGGAACCGATCGCGATTTTAGACTGCCTTACATTATAATCTGCATCTTTCCCTGCCAGCTGTCCCGGCTTCTGAAATTCGAGGGGTACGTCCTGTCCCAGCATAGAATAGATACGCTCTACCTGGTAGCCTTTAAATACATTTTTAAATACGTAAGGAACGATCAATTGTGAGAAGGTTACCGCGATAAGCCAGGCCCCTACGATAAATAAGATGACTGCTTTCTGCTTCTGTATCTGTCGCCACAATACCCATACAGAGAGTATGGCCACTACCGTAATCGCAATGAATAAGGGCAGGCGCTCGACTAGTAAAGAAGATAAAAACAAGACTACCGAAGTGATCCCGATCAATAAGATACTATTGGGTAAGCCTTCTCTGTACATAGGGAAAAAGAAAGCGAAATACACCAGCGCTAAGCCGGTCTCATTTTGCAGTATGATCAGCAGGCAGGGCAATAATACGATGCCGGCGGCAACCAGGCGATGCCTGAGTGTATTGAATTTAGTATCTGCGGCAGCCAGGAAACGCGCCAGACAAAGCGCTGTGAATATTTTACAGGCTTCTCCCGGTTGGAAAGTAAAAGAACCCAGCTTGATGAAACTATGCGACCCCTTCACTTCTCCCCCTACCACAAAGGTGACCAACAGGAGCAGGATGCCAAAGAGATAGCTGAGATTCGCCAATGAAAAAAACAACTTGCTGTCTGTAAAAATGATGACCAGGCCTATGAAACAGGAAATTCCGAAGAACATCAGCTGCTTCATGTGACTGCGTTGCATATCAAAAAAAGGCTCGCTGAAGCTGGTATACTCTGAGGTGTACACGGCCATGATGCCTGTACTCACTAATAAAAATACCAACAAGACGGTTAACCAATCGAGTCTTCCCAATACCGATTTGCGATGTTGTGCCATAATATACCTGCTTGCCCTTATTTTTTAATTTTGTAAAACTTTTCCATCATCCGGTCTACCAACACGGTATCGCCACGTTTGGCCATAGCAGCCTGCATATTTTTATCTGCCATCTTTAACTCCCATCTTATGCGGTCTTTTTCTCTTTGCATGGAATCGATCACATAAGTGTATTTTTTGATCAGGTTGGCATTAACCATTTTATCTTCCAATGCTTTTCTTTTTACATCTATAGAGTCCGTCAGGTATTTTTCCATCATCAGGCTCGCCACGGGGCCTGCCCAGGTGGCGCCATAACCGGAATTCTGAACGACAACGGCAATGGCAATTTTAGGATCCTCTTTAGGAGCGAAGCAAACGAACACGGAATGGTTGTCCAGTTTTGTTTTCTTACCATATACGATCGCATAGTTTTCCACGGTCCCTGTTTTACCCGCTACGTTGATCCCGGGCAGCCGCGCTACCTTACCGGTACCGTTTGTAACCACCATTTCCATACCGTCGATAATAGCCTGGTAGGCATCGGCTGTAATATGCATCGGGCTATGTTTTTCTTTAAACTTTGCCAGCTTCGGGTGGTTGGCATCGCCACCGATCTTTTTTACAAAATGCGGAGTATAATAGTAGCCTTTATTAGCGATCAGGCACATCGCATTGGCAATCTGCATCGGCGTAAGGGCGATCTCCCCCTGCCCCATGCCTATGATGGCCATATTACAGGAGTTCCAGTTGCCTTTGTACATCCGGTTAAAATAGCTGGAATCAGGAATCTGCCCGCCCAGTTCCCCGGTGATATCTACTCCCAGGGGATGACCGAAACCGAAGTTGATCATATAATCATGCCATTTCTGGAGCCCGGTATGGACGCTTCCATAAGCTTTATAGTCTATTACTTTCCGGAATACATCCACGAAATAGGCATTACAGGAATTGGCCATCGCTACTCTTAAATTAGCGGCGTGCCCGCCACCGGAGTGGGTACAGCCGATCCGCTTCCCACAAGCATAATAGCCGCCGCCGCAAGGGTAGCCAAAGCTTGGCGTAATGGCCCCCACATCAAGGCCTACCAGCCCTGTAATCGGCTTGAAAGTGGAACCTGGCATGTAAGATCCCTGGGTGGCATAGTTATACAGCGGTTTGGTAGCCATTTTGCTCAGCTCCGCAAAATTGCGGCCTTTTCCTTCACCCGTCAGCAGGTTGGGGTCAAAGCTGGGCGCTGAGACCATGGCCAGGATACCGCCGGTCTTAGGATCTATCGCTACGGCACTTCCCATTTTACCGGACATCAGTTTTTCCCCGTATGCCTGCAATTCTGCATCAATATATAATTCCAATTCCTTTCCACCGATCGCCGCGGTGTCCATAGTGCCGTCTTTATAGGCATCACGTGGCCGGTTCATCACATCCCGTACCAGGTATTGTACCCCTCTGGTGCCCCGGAGTTCTTCTTCATAAACGTTTTCCAGGCCACTCATGCCTACGTAGTCGCCCTGGCGGTAAGAGGCAAACCTTTCGTTCATCAGCATGGCCGGGGTTACTTCCGACAGGTAACCCAGCATCAGGGCGCCGGCAGCTTTAGGGTAACTACGGGCACTTCTTTCCACCAGTTCAAACCCGGCAAACAGGTACATATTTTCCTGCAGGCGGGCGTTCAGTTCTTTTGATATTTCTGCTTTGAAAACCCCGGGCTTCTCCTTTCCGGTCTTCTTAACCACCTTAAGCATTTCCTTGCTGAAACTGGCAGTATCCAGGCCTAATATCTGGCAAAAGGTTGCCGTGTCCATATTATTATACTTTCCCACCAGCGAAGGCGTTACCATCAGGTCGAAAGTAACGTTGTTGTACAGCATCGGTGTGCCTTTACGGTCTACAATAGATCCGCGGGCAGGATAAATGACCTTACGGTAAATGGCCTGATCATTAGCCATCAATTCATACTTCTCTTCCACTACCTGCAAATTGAACAGCCGGGCAATCAATACAATGCCCATGATCGCAAACAGAGACGCTATAATCCAAGCCCTTGGGCTTTCTGCAAAGTTTTTCATTTAATAATTAAAGCCAAAAAAATAAGTAGGCAAAATTGCACGTAGTCACGGTACTGCAAAAGTATAGCTTAAATATGATTGCCCTATACTCTTGTTCCAGTAATTTATCGTCAATTTACAAAAAAAGTGGGAAGCTTTCAACTTCCCACTTTACTATCTTATTTTAATCGCTTATCTCAAAAGGGTAACATTACCGGTTTTCCGGAAACGTTGGTTGGTGTCTTTACAGTAAGCATCGATTTCCCATACGTAAACACCTAAAGCACACTCTATCCCCTTCGTATTACGCCCGTTCCAGTGCCTGTTTGGATCGGTAGTGCTGAACACTTCCTGGCCCCATCTGTCATAGATCCTGAAGTAGTTGACCTGTGTCAATTGCAGGTTCAGCAATCCAAAGGTTTGTGTGCTGGCTACAAAAGCATTAGGCAACCTGATATCCTCACAAGGTACTCTAACTAATACGGAGTCAATCGAGCGGCAACCTGATGGCGCTGTCACGGTGAGGTAGTAAGTCATATTTTGTGCCGGTCTCACCCAGGCAATTGTAGTGTCCGGGTTAGACTCAAAAAACAGGTTGGGCGTCCATTGGTAGGTAAAGTCGTCGCGTAAAGTAGTATTCGGCCCGCCTATAATTGTTGTAGAGCCATCTGTGATCTGGCGATCTATACCGGCGTCAGCCACTACTTTATCTACGGTGATATTAAAGTCTTTTTTAACGATACAATTTTCAGCAAAGTTGAAGGTCACGGTGTAAACCTGTGAATACTCCGGCCATACTCTTACGAAATTACCCTTTGTGGTATTGATATTATAATCCGGGCTCCAAACGATAGAATCGGTACCAAAAGTCAATGCATGCATATTAATGGTATCTCCGCTACAGATCAGCGTATCCTGAGTGGTCAGGTTGATGGAAGGATATTCTACAACATTGATCGGCAAACAATAGCTCCTTTCGGTAGCCAATCCTTCGTCTACGACCAACGATACCGAGTAAACACCCACCTGGTCATACTTCACACTTGGTGGCACTCTCAAATTAGAACCGCCGATGGAAGCATTGTTACAATTGTCATATTTTATTAGGGTAAGCGCATTATTGGAATTGACGACATGCATGTATACCGCACCATTTTCTCGCACCGCATTGGACAAAGCCGTAGGCAATAAAAGATTAGCGCCCAGGTCGTAAACCGTAGCTGTAGGCGTTCCGGCAATAGAGGCCGGCCAGTGTAAGACCACCCATTCTGCATTATCTTTATTGGTTACATAACCATAATAATCATTACAACTTCTCACGATGGCAATCCCTGTCGGTGCATCAATATCGCCGCTTAAGGAGCCCATATCTATCGCAAAAGGAAGGTTCAGGTAGGAATTACCGAAAGTAATATGAGTTAGTTTACTGGAATTTTCATTCGTTACATAGAAGTGGAAATTATCCATTTCTCTTACGGCAGCAATCCCGCTCACGCCATCAAACACACCGCCCATCGTTCCGAAATTGGTAATATTAGCTACGCTGTCGAGATTGGCACCGAAATCAATACGCTTCATTTCGTTGTTGTCAAAGGTGAAAGCTCTTACACTGTCATTAGCAACCACGGTATAGATTTCCCGGGGATTGG
>CAXYKQ010000047.1:0-5783 GCA_964277835.1 uncultured Edaphocola sp.
TGTCGGCAAATACGCTCACCCGGCGCAGCGCATTGATAAGATCCGTCCGGTTGATTGTCAACAGGAAAGGATTGTCTGCCGGGATTACCGCGCGGTAAGGAGGGTATTTTCCGTCGATCAGGCGACAATTTAAGCTGGTATTGTTGGATTTAATAAACAGGTGCGTGTCGGTGTAGGAAACACTGACTGCCGAGTCATCAGAAGGTAACCAGTTTTTCATTTGCTGTAACGGCTTCCTGGGTACAATGAAGCTCCCTGTTTGCGTAGGGGCGATATCCAGGTACATCAGGCGAATGAGCCGGTGTGCATCTGTAGCGACGAAAGTAAGATCGCCTTCATTTAACTCGAAATAAACGCCTGTCATCGCCGGGCGCAGGGTATCACTGCTGGTGGCGAAAATAGTTTTGTTGATCGCTTCTGCTAATCTTGAAGAAGGCAGGTTGAGCGTGTTGGCATTTTCCGGGTTAGGTTCTTTCGGGTATTCATCAGTTTTTTCACCGCCGATTTTATATTTACCCGAATTGCTGGTGATCTCAATGGTGAGATCTTTATTGTTTATATTAAAACTGATCGGTTGATCCGGTAAATTTTTCAGGTACTCCAACAGGATTTTAGAGGTAACACAAATTTTGCCGTCTTCCGCATTTTCAGACTGAACGTCCAATTGTGTTTTGATCATTGTTTCCAGGTCACAACCGGTAATGGTCAATGTATTGCCTTTTAATTCAAACAAGAAGTTTTCCAGGATAGGCATCACCGTATTAGAGCTGATGATACCGCCAACCAATTGTAAGTTTTTAAGTAAAGCAGAGGAAGAAACAATAAATCTCATAAGATTGTTATTATGTATAATAATAGTTAGCCCACAAAAGTAATGTTTCCTGCGCAAATTAGAAATTCATTTTTTAAGGATCAAGCTGTTTGGCGGCTAGGGGTCGAGATTTTAACCGGAACGGGTTGGGATAAAAAAAATATTAAAAAGAGAAGGCTAAAATTTGGCTGGAATAAAAATTAAATTATCTTTGCACTCCATTCAGCTGAAAAGCATGGTGCGGTAGCTCAGTCGGTAGAGCAATGGACTGAAAATCCATGTGTCGCCGGTTCGATCCCGGCCCACACCACAGACTGGTAAAGGCTTTCAAGGTTTATTCTTGAAAGCCTTTTTTCTTGAGTCGAACATTTTCAGTTTATGTTTTAGCGATTTATCATGCAACTCATTGTTCAGTGACAATGTCTCATAGTTCGAACCTTTTGAATGAGGATTTGAGCTCAATTTACTCACTAACTTTTTACGTTTAGGTAAATCTTATAGGTTGATCGGCCTATAAAAACATTTTTAGAGTACCGCACATTATCTACCATTATTTTTTAGTTAATCCGGCTGAATAGTTCTATATGTTATTTTGTTAATAGGACCAAATCATATATTTTTGTTCTTACAAATTTATAACCTATTTAACTGCCACTAAAATCAAATGAAAAAAACACTGCAACTGGTGCTCTTATTGAGTATCCTGGTACTCGTCCTTAGCGCCTGTAAGAAAAACCATGAAACTACACCCGGGAAGATGCACTTGCTGAATGGCACAGCAAGTATGGATAAATACCTTAAAAGTATGGGATGACTCCCGTCCTATACGAAACACTAATCCTTACTCATTGGCCGCGATCAGGGAAGTAAAAACGATACTTTCTGGTTTTGAAAGACCGGAAATAGCGAATATTGGTAATCAACCATTGGAAAATGAAAACCTGCAATACTATTGTCGTATCAATCTGAATAATGCGAATAGCAATGCAGCTTTAAAGACATGGTTGGAAGCTGATTCCATAAGATCGGTATTTGATTTTCCTATGGACTCTGTTTCGATGTACCCGGAACTGTTCCAGGAAAGAGGTATAAAAAATAACTTTTACCAATCTGCCTATGCCTACACCACCGTTTGGGCAACCGATCCCTTACCCCCGAATATTGATTTCAACATTATTGACACCCTGTATATACCTAACTCTACAAACAATGTAGATGATTGGTTTTTGGATATAATGGCGCATATACTGACGGCCAATATCAGCCCCAACTGTATGCAGGTGATAGATGCTTTTGATACATCCATTGTAGACAATATAGACCGGATAAATAAGCTTACCCTGATGTCCGGCAACAGCAATGCTTTGCAGCATTTCAAAAACCCGGGAGATATTGTAGGTATGCCCAATCTTTATGAGATCGGCGATAAGCTATATGACGTTTGGGAGATTCGCGACTATGGGAATAATAATCGTGCAAATGGTCGTATAACTTTTAGGGAAAACCAGCTCAATGTCTGGGAAGGTGTAAAAAACATCCGCATCAAAATAGTGCATTTTACATTTTTGAGCCAGACAGCACACATGTACAATACCGATAATTATGGTAACTTTAACCTGCCCTGGTTTGTGCCGGGCACGGGTACGATGGTGTTTGAATTTGCCAATAACAAAGTAAAAGTAATTGACGCTGATCTCAGGAACGCGGCTTCAACAGTATGGACAAGTCTGAATCTTCCTTATGCAGCCCGCGATATAGAGTGGTATTGGTACACACAGCCAAGGGATATAGCGGTGCAGTATGCTCATGGCAGCAAAAGCGCGCTGTGGGGTATGATCATGAACGGCGTACAGGAAGCCAATAAATACACCTTAGATGAAGGGATGAGAGGTGCACAAGCTGCCAACCCACATTTAACCGTATATGCAGCCTACAAAGATAATGCATGGGGGGCCGGGGGGGCCGCACCGATGTTTTCCCATACGATGCTCAATGCCATCAATATGAACTACCTGAGCTGGTTATTCGGCATTGCCGGGACTACTGCTCCCGGAACGGGCAATGCACCGGATATGATTATTTGCCAGTCTGTGAACAACAGCGAAAGTTCAAGGAATTTAAGGCACACCATTTATCATGAATATGGGCATAGCCTTCATTATTTTAAGGTGGGTGCTAGCATATGGACTGACAATGTAATTAATTCGATGGCTACCCCACAATACGGAGAGCGGATAGATTCATTCCCCGGAAATATGTTTGCACTCACCGAAGGCTGGGCAGATTATGTAGGGCATAGCTTTGCATTTAAACGATATGGCACAGGAACGACCGATACAGAATGGGATGTATGGGCTTTTAGAAACGTAACGGGCCATTATCAAAACCTGCTCGAAGAAGTGCCCACTTATTTCAATGACTTTATCCCAAGAGGTTTGTTTTATGACCTGACTGACGCCTATAGAATTGAAGAAGATGAATTTGACAGGATTAATGGATTTACTATGAACGATATTTACCAGACATTTAGAGCTGGGCAAAATACCATACAGAAGTTCAGAAGTAAATGGAATGAGGAACACCCGAACCTCGAAAATGAAAGATTGTTTAATGCATATAATATTCAGTAGGATATGAGATTATTTTTTAGTTCCATATTATTAATTTCAGGACTTTCCATGATTTTAGCGGCATGTGAGCCTGTACCCTCAAATGAAGGCATTACTTTATCGCCAGTGACCTTTGCTTTTAAAGTGAGTAATGACACACCTTACCTACGTGTAGGTGATACTCTAAATATCCGTGCAGCAATAAGCAGTACAGTTGATGGTATTACATTAACCGATGGAGAGGGCGAAGTTTGGGCTGGAATAACAAGAAGCGAAAACATTCCAAGAGTATCAATTAATGATGGCAATTCTGGCGTTGAAAATGTTGATTACAAATTGATCATAAACGGAGGAGGAGTAAAGTATGCCAACACTAGTACCTCGTACATTTATAGGTTCACTGGTAATCCAGTGGGAGACTCTATTATAATGGATTATAGTATTGTTTTTCTGAAACCGGGTTTATTTAAATTTGGGGGCTTTCAGTCTTCGTTTTACGAAGGTAGCAAGGGTAAAGGCAGATGGGATTGTTACTTTGATGTAGCTGATCCCCACTGGTGGTTTACTGAAATTCCAAATGTATCTAATCCTCAACCCGGCGAGTCAGGATATTTAAGGAGTTATTCAGTTGCTATAACACAATAAAATAGTTTAATTAGAAAAATATTTTAATAAACCGCGATCTGATCGCGGTTTATTTGCTTTAAATTTTATTTGGTACTTACAATTTTAAATAACAATGTTCCTTCCTCCAAATAGGTATTTATACTTTCCCATTGTCTTTTGCTAAGCCGCAACGCAGTTGCGGGCTGTTCCTAGACAAGGCTTTTCCGTTAAAAATACGACTTGGATAAGTGGAGATTATTCACCGAAAACCTGTGACAAGTGCAGCTTTAGCGAAGCGTAGATCTTGCTGACACAAAAACCTGATGATGTATCTGAGGTGCTGCTTATAGTCGCCCGTAAAACAAGTGCAATTGACAGACTGCTACCTAGATATTGGGCTCATGTTGCCCGAATTGGCGCGCCGCTAACGATGCACACCGATCGGCATACTTTGGTAGTCTTGCCGGTGATACCTTTCCCATTTAAATGCTGCGAAAGCTGTATCGACATTCCAATGCGTTTACTACCGTTGGCTACCTATAATTTAATTGAGACATCCGGGCGCTGTTCTTTTATTTCACACAACGTTTTTGTACTATTTCCGGCCGTTTAATCGCCTGTACCGCTACGTTTATTCATTTGTCGTAAATTTTTCACTGCTTGGGCGTATTTTAGCCTCCCGATTTATTGTAATCAAGTCGCTTTAAAAAAATAAAACAAAAAACAATTTCTTTATCATGAAGCAACAAATAGTTAAGCTGGCTATTGGCTTACTGCTAATACTTTACAGTATTTGCGCAAACGCGCAATCCAACCTTTCGCCGGGAGAAAAATTTCTTGAATATTTCAATGCCCATGACGTTAAAAAACTCAATACCCTGCTCGCTGATAACTTCGTAATGAAAGCTCGGTTTACAAATAAGACGATTACCAAAAAAGAGCTTCTTGGTGTACGCATGAAGCAGTATACTACATTTAACTTTGGCTATAGCACCATTGCGGTAATTTACAGCGGAAACCCTGAAATTATCGCGGTTAAGGAGTATAGTGATCAGCTTAAAATGTTGCATATAGATCATTCCGGCCTGAGTTTTTTGATTGAATCGAAAGCCGGGAAGGTTACCTCGATCCTTATGGATACGCTCAGAGGCGCTGACGCTTATTTTAAAGAGCTCACCCGTAAAGAAACGGCATTTCGCAACTGGGTGAAAGTAAAGTATGGCGCTGATACGCTTGCCGCATTAGACCGCAAGGCAAACCTGCACTATGAGTTGATGGGCGAATATGCTTTAAATCCCACAAATGCCGAGGCCGTACAAAGCAAAGTGATGGTCGAGGATCTTCCGGAGGCTGAATCAGGTTATCGTATGCCTTGCACCCATTTTGGTAAGCTGTCGCTGAAGCAACGATTGGCCCGCTATCCTTTCAATAAGGCTAAAAGTGTTATGCTTGTTTCCTTTACCGATAACTCTATCCTTTATCCGGACTATGAGCAGCACAAGCAATCTATACTCGCTCTGGATAATATCGACGATAAAAAAATGCTTACTGCTGCAGCCATTGATACGCTTAGCGACTTACTGTTTAACGTAGGATTTGACACAAAAGATATTTTTAAAATGGAGCTGTTAGCGTGTCCTGAACACAAAAATGCTATTATCTTCCTGGATGATAAAGGCAAACCTTTTGATTATATCGGGTTGTATTTCGGTTGTAATGCCGGGGAATATGACATTAACAAAATCAGCTTTCCTGTG
>CAXYKQ010000048.1:0-4540 GCA_964277835.1 uncultured Edaphocola sp.
ATCCGGCATGCGCGAAAGCGAGGCCCTGAACACTTTTGCGCAAAAAGTAATGGGTTCGATCGATAAATAAACCCGGGTCATTTATAGCCTGAGTCTATGCCGGCATCAAAAATATCATCGGCAAAAATATAGTTTGGTCAGGTGTAGCTGCTGTTTTTTTGCTAGTTTTGTATTCTATCTATTAAAATCATTATTATGTCGAACACTGGTAGCATGATCATCAGTATATATACAGAAATGACTCCGAATCCCGAAACAATGAAGTTTGTGGCTAACAAACTGTTGTACCCGGGCAAGAGCATTGATTTCCCGGAAGAAAAAGATGCTGTACCTTCTGCTTTGGCACAAGCGCTTTTCGCTTTCCCGTTTGTAAGAGGCGTTTTCATCGCCAGTAACTTTGTTACCCTTACCAAAACTGCAGATACGGAATGGGTGGAGATTATCCCCACCATTCGCCAGTTCCTGAAAGCTTACCTGGAGGAAGGTAAAGAGATCATCAACGAAGAGTTGGTACCTAAAAAAGAAAATAAAGAAGAGCAATTCTCCGATGCCGATGTGGATGTAGTGACCCGCATTAAAGAGATGCTGGAAAACTATGTAAAACCTGCTGTTGAAATGGATGGCGGCGCGATTACCTTTATTGGTTTCGATGATGGTATTGTGAAACTGGCTTTACAAGGTTCCTGCTCCGGTTGTCCTTCTTCAATGATCACCCTCAAATCGGGTATTGAAGGGATGATGAAGCGCATGATCCCCGAAGTAAAAGAAGTGATCGCAGAAAACATGTAAATTAATCATAGGGTTAATGATAAAGCCGGTGACCATTCACCGGCTTTATTTTTTCTTTTTAATCACAAAGTTTGTCAATAAACAGGATCCCGTTAATGTGATCATATTCATGCTGGAAAATGATATTGGTAAAATTGTCTGGTCTCTTATGCCCGCTGAAGCGTTCTTTGATTAGGTTGCCGTACTCGTCGTAATAGCTCACTTCTATCCAGGCATAGCGTTTAGAATTGCCGCGGATATCGGGAATAGAAAGACAGCCGTCTCTCTCAAAACAAACCAGGCTGTCGGAATGCTCGGTGATCCTGGGGTTGATCGCTACCTGTACTTTTTGTCCTGGTTCATCAATGCGGGTAAACAGGAAAATATTCCGGTTGATGCCCACCTGTGGTGCGGCGATGCCGATGCCTTCTTCTGCGTCCATAGTGACTTTCATACGCTCAAGCAGTAGCGCAAGGTCCTTATTGTTTTTAACAGGCTTTAAGTCCTTAGACCGCTTTCTTAAAATTAAGGAGTCTTGACGGGTAGCGATACTCAATATGCGCAAGGGATTATCTGTCTTCCCGGAACAGATCAATTGACGTTCTGCAGGCGTAAAATTGCTGGCCGCGCAGGAAGCCAACAGCAATGCCGGGATAAAGATCAGTATTTTAATAATGAATAAATAGCGCATGATAATGAATTTGCAGGGTCAAATATAAAGATAAAAGGGGTCGGAAATCGATTCCGGCCCCTTTTAGCAGGTATCAGAATACCTGTTATAATTTATTTTCTCCCTGGTAGTTATAAAGGAATACAAATTCCACGCGCCTGTTCTGCTTGCGGCCTTCTGCAGTCTCGTTGGAAGCTACGGGATTTTTAGGGCCAAAACCCCAGGTGAAGATTCTTTTATTTTTTACATCATTCTTTAACAGGGCTGCTTTGGCACTTTCCGCCCTGCCCCAGGATAATTTTTCATTTATTTCGATACTTCCCGAGGTATCTGTATAACCGCTGATCAGGCAGCTCGTTTCGGGATATTTATTCAATACTTTCGCGATCTTGGCCAGTGTAGGAACGTAGGTCGGGTTAACTTCTGTAGCATTTACTTCAAATAATAAAGCTTCCGGAAACACCAGTTTTACGCGGCCATCTTCATAAGTTACCTGGGCTTCAGGTAATTCCCGCTTAAGTTCTTCGTAGGCGGAACGCATATTCGACTGCTGCACTTTAGTCAATTTTTTCTTCGACTTGCAGGAGCTGGTCGTGGCTACGGTGCCTGCAATGAAAAACAGGCTGAATATTAAAACTAAAACCCTTTTTATCGATACCATAATCCGTGTTTAAATTTGCTCAAAGATATGTTTTTATGGGTTAATAAAACAGGGCAAAAGAAAAGGATTGGTTAAAAAAACCAATCCTTTTGCTATAAAACGGCCTATATGTTTATGGGAAGATACCCAGCTCTTCATAAGCCACACCTACTTTGTTGATCGCACAGATGAAGGCAGCAGTACGCATATCTTCAACGCCCTGGTTCATTTTCAGGGCTTCCCTGATCTCGTGGAAGGAACCGATCATGGTATCTTCCAGGCCTGAATATACCAGGTCTACCTCATCCGGTCCGCGTAACAGCATTTTTCTTTCTGTTTCGCCGATACGTTTGCCCGTCAGGTTTTCTACGTTTTTAACGATTTCCGCGTTCATATTTTCGCTGAAGCGCTTTTCCATACGACCGTAACGAACGTGGCTTAAGTTTTTCAACCATTCGAAATAAGATACGGTCACCCCACCTGCATTCAGGTACATATCCGGAACAATGATCACTCCTTTTTTATTCAGGATATCATCTGCATCCGGAGTTAAAGGTCCGTTAGCGGCTTCACCAATGATCTTAGCCTGGATGTGAGCGGCGTTATCTTTGTGGATCACGGCTTCCAAGGCTGCCGGGATCAGGATGTCACAAGGTTGTTCTAAAGTATCGGCACTGTTGGGGAAATTGGTCGCTCCCGGGAAATCCAGGATTGCTCCTGTATTTTTGCGGTGTGCCATTACATCTTCCAGGTTTAATCCGTTGGCATCATAGATACCCCCTTCATACTCTGCCAGGCCTACCAGGATTGCACCCGCTTCCTGGAAGAATTTAGCGGCATAATAACCTACGTTGCCTAAACCCTGAACAATGATTTTCTTTCCGGCAATACCTACCGGTAAGCCTACTTTGGTCATTTCCTCTTCTACATTACACAGCTCGCGGATACCATAAAATACGCCTAATCCGGTAGCTTCGGTACGACCTCTTACGCCACCTTGCGCGATGGGTTTACCAGTCACACAAGCCTGGGCATTTAGTTCCCCCGGATAAAGAGAAGCATAGGTATCTACGATCCAGCTCATTTCTCTGGAACCGGTGCCGTAATCCGGTGCCGGCACGTCAATACCAGGGCCGATAAAATTCTTTTTGGCTAATTCCGATGTGTAACGGCGTGTGATTTTTTCTAATTCAAAAGGAGTGTATTTTTTAGGATCGATACGGATACCGCCTTTACCGCCGCCGAATGGTACGTTCACCATCGCACACTTATAGGTCATCAATGCCGCAAGCGCCATAACTTCATCCTGGTTCACGTCCATGCTGTAACGGATACCACCTTTACAAGGCAGTTTGTGGTGGGAGTGCTGCACGCGATATGCCTCGATTACTTCAATGTCGTTACCTATCTTGACAGGGAATTTAATGCGTAAAATTGAGTTACAGGCTTTGATTTGTTCTAAAATACCTTTTTCAAATCGGGTAAATTTTGCAGCCTTATCAAAGTTGCGCTCAACTCCTTGAAAAAAGCTATAAGCTTGGTTTGTAGATGACATAAACTGTTTTATTGTTATTGGTTAAAAGATTTCTTATTTATTGTGCTCTCTTTCCAGGCGCTTTATCTTTCTTTCCAGCGAAAAGAGGTAGACAATTATCCCAATAAAGATAGTAATTATCACTAAAATCACAATATAAATTTTGCCGTCTGCGCGAAATTTATCCGCCATAGTTGCAGGCGGAGTTTGTGCCAGTAAATTCAATGGGAACAGCAATAATGCCAATACCCAAAAGCGTACTATTTTTTTTGAAGCTGATTTGATCCGGTTCATTGGTAATCCTGTTTTCTTTAAAAATAATTGGATGAAGTAAATTAATGCGGTGTTATTGTTGTACTGTTTACAGCCGGGCCGGAAATGATGTCTTTCAGGGCTAAAAGCTTATAGCGAATACCGAGCGTAGCGATCCAGGTGCCCAGCAAAAACCAACCACTTACGGCTACATAGAACAGGGGCCTCATGGACGGTGCAAGGTCGCTAAAGGCCGGGTTACCGCCATTACCGGGGTGTAAAGACTCGGTGAGTCGTGGCAATACCATAATCAGGGGGATCATGATAAAAAACGCAAATATATTGAACACCGCAGCTATTTTGGCTTTCTTATCATAGTCCGGTACTGCAGACCTTAATACAAGGTAAGCAAAATAGATCAGCAGGCTGATCGCGGAGGCCAGTTGTTTAGGGTCATTGCTCCAGAATTCACCCCAGGTGAACCGCGCCCATTCCATACCGGTAACCATACCCAGGCAACCAAATAATACCCCAACTTTGGCATATTGCTCACTGTTGATGTCTTTCTTGAGATCCTGTGTATTAAGATAACGTATGGCATGTACCATACTAACGCCAAAAAGGAGCATCATACCGAACCACATCGGTACATGGTAGAATAAGTTACGGATGGTTT
>CAXYKQ010000049.1:0-15844 GCA_964277835.1 uncultured Edaphocola sp.
GCATTACTAAAAAGCATACGCTTAATGCGCCAACGTTCAACCAGGTATGGCACTTAATGGAACCCTATATCACGAACCAACTGGTGGTGGCTCATAATGCCAAATTTGATGTTACCTGCCTGAAAAAGACGCTCTCATTTTATGAAATGCCGGTACCGCCTTTCAACCATGCCTGCACTTATAAGATCTTTAACTCCAATCTTAAATCACTGGCAGAAAGGTTCAACATCCCCTTAAACCACCACGATGCCCTTTCCGATGCGATGGCCTGCGCCCAGCTTTATTTAAATTACCTGCATACCAAAGCTCCGGTGCTCTAAAGCTGCGACGTCTTGCTCACAGCCAATAAATACGGGTTATACTTAAAACTCCCTGCAAAGAGCGAATTAGCTTTTTGATTCATTAGCCACTCCTTAAATATCGAAACGATGCAACCAACAGTTTACGGAATTCCCAATTGTGATACGGTAAAAAAAACGCTTGACTGGTTTAAAAAGCAAGAGATCGAAGTAAGTTTTCACAACTATAAAAAAGATGGCATCACTAAAACCCTTTTGAAAGAATGGGTGGAACAGGTAGGCTGGGAAATATTACTGAACAAAAAAGGGACTACCTGGAAACAATTGAAGCCGGAAGAGCAGGCTGCAGCGACCAATGCAACAGCGGTAATAAACCTGCTTGCAGCCAATACCAGCATGATCAAAAGGCCGGTAGTCATTTTCGATGGCAAGGTTTGCACCGTAGGATTTAACGAAACAGCACTGCAGGAACTGGCCGGCAAGTGTAAATAAGGTGTAAAAATTTGCCGAAACACACATTACATAAGTTATAATCTTTAATTTTGCACGGCGGTAAGCAATCATTTAACATCAATAAATAAAAATCAATGAAAAAGTTTTTAAGCATAGCAGTTTTCGCCCTTTCCGGTCTGGCATTCCAGGCGCAGGCACAGCACAAACATACAGAAGAGTCAAAAGCCACCCCATCAGCGGTGAAAGGCCAGGTGTATGGTGAAAATATCGAAGCAAAAAACGTCGTGAAAGGAAAGGATTTCCAACAAAGACTGAACGGCGAGAACCCGGTAAGGATGCAGGTTAAAGGTACCGTAACCGATGTATGTAAAGCGCGCGGATGCTGGGCTACCGTGGATATCGGTGATGGTAAAGAAGTATTTGTGAAAATGAAGGATTACGGTTTCTTTTTACCTGTGGATGCTAAAGGTAAACAAGTGTTATTGAGCGGCGATGCATTTGTAGAAACGCATAGTATTGACGAGTTTAGGGAGAAATCGAGGACTCAGAAAAAATCTGATGAAGAGATCAATAAGATCGATAAGCCCGAAGAGCAACTGCGTTTTACTGCGCATGGCATTACAGTACTGAACTAATTTAATTAAAAATTATTCATTTTTCTGCAATGAGTACCGCGTAATTCTTTAATTTTGCGGCTCAAATCCGAAAAAAGTATAAACCATTTTATGGCAACTAACAGAACATTTACGATGATTAAACCTGATGCGGTAGCCGCAGGTAACATCGGTGCTATTTTAGCAAAAATCAACGAAGCTGGATTCAGAATCGTAGCGATGAAATATACGCATCTTACGCAAGCTTCTGCGGGTAAATTTTACGAAGTACACAGCGAGCGTCCATTCTACGGAGAGCTGGTGGGCTTTATGAGCAGCGGCCCTATTGTTGCTGCCATCCTGGAAAAGGATAATGCTGTAGCTGATTTCCGTACCTTGATCGGTGCTACCAACCCTGCCGAAGCGGCAGAAGGCACTATCCGTAAAATGTATGCCAAATCAATCGGTGAAAATGCCGTACATGGTTCTGACAGCGATGAAAATGCGGAGATCGAAGGCAACTTCTTCTTCAACGGTTTGGAAAGGTTCTAATACGGATCGAAATTAAAATAGTAAAGGCTTCCTGATCGGAAGCCTTTTTTTATGTCTACGATAAACTGCGTAATTATTTAACGCCCTGCATCATTTTTTTCACTACGGGAGAGAACAGGATTAATACGATACCCGCAACGATTGCATACATGGTTAATTGATAGTAACCATCTGTGTAAGACATCAGTTTGTCTACCAGGCTTGCATTAGGATTATCAACGGCCATGGAAGCGCCCAGCTTACCGGCGGCAAACTGACCGAAGGCGCTGGCCAGGAACCATAAACCCATCATCATACCAGTGAGTCTTTTAGGGGACAATTTAGTCACAGTAGACATACCGATCGGGCCCAGGCATAACTCCCCTATCGTCGTAATAAAATACCCGAAGGCAAATAACTCTAAAGAAGCTATGCCCTTGCCATTATGAAAGAATCTGGTACTGTAAAAAATGTAGAAAGACAGCGCTAAGAACAGGAAGCCGATGCCGAATTTAATAATGGTATTAGGCTCCAATTTCTTTTTCGCCAACCAGAGCCATAGTAAGCCGATAACCGGGCTTAAAATAATGACAAAAAGAGAGTTCGCACTATTGTTCACAATATTCGGGTCTATTTCAAAGAACCAAAAGGTATGACTTAAGTTTTTCTCTGCGAACAAGGCCAGGGAGCCCCCGCTTTGCTCAAAGATCGCGTTGAACACGAAATAAAAGAAAATGAAGACAAATGCCGCCAATAGTTTTAACTGTGCGGAACGGTCTTTGACCCGGAAAGTTTCTATCAGGAAATAAATGATCGCTACCGGGGCTATGGTGTACATAAAACGATCCGTGTAGTCCGTATTCTGCACCATGATCAATATCAAAGGAATACAGATAACTGACGCAATATAGACCAATACCTCTCTCGTGGCGCGCGTCGCTTTCGGGAGGCTGAGCAAAGGCGAATCCCCGATAACACCAAGCGATTTCCTGGTGACCGCGAAAGTGATCAGCCCGATCAGCATCACGAATGCGGCTACCCCAAATGCTGCGCTCCAGGAAACATATTTACCCAGGTAAACACATAGTGCACCGCCCAGCAGAGCCCCGACATTAATGCCGGCATAGAACATCCCGAAGCCGGCGTCTCTTCTCGGATCGTTATCATGATAGAGTTCCCCTACCATAGAGGATATATTAGGCTTGAAAAATCCGGTACCGATGATGGATAGCGTAATGCCATAATAAAAGTAATCGTGTGGGTTTAAAGCGATGATCAGGTTGCCCAGGATCATAACAATGCCCCCGAAAACTAATGATCTTTTAAAACCGAGTATTTTATCGGCGAAAATACCGCCCAGGAATGTGAAGGCATAAACAAAGGCTTGTATCGCGCCATATTTAAGGTTGGCCTCACTCTCCAGGATGCCCAGCTGCCCCACCATAAAGATAGTGAGTATACCCCGCATGCCATAGAAGCAGAACCGCTCCCACATTTCGATCAAAAACAAATACCAGAGTTGCTTGGGATATTTTCCCTCAAAATTCCTTATTTGTTCCAAAGACTGAGCTTCCATAATTCTTTTAAAATTTTTAGTAAAGAAAAAATCACCGGATTTATACCCGGTGATTAAAAAAATTTGCTTTTATCTTACCCCGTGCATCATTTTCATGATCACTTTATTCAACAATATTAGTAGCAAACCACATACCATTACAAATCCGGCGATGTAAGTAAATACTTCACCAGCACCTAAAGTTTCCACGATGGAAGCCAGGTAGCCGCCGATGAAGTTGGCTACTGACGAAGATAACATCCATACAGCCATCAAAATGGAAGCCAATTTAGGCGGTGATAATTTAGTTACTACAGAAAGCCCTACCGGAGACAGACACAACTCACCAATAGTGTGTAATAAATAGGTCATGATCAGCCACATTAAGGCAGCTTTATTGGATTCATCTGCAATATTTCCATTAGCCACCCTTTCGCCTACAGCACCTAACATAAATAAGAAGCCAAGGCCTAAGATGATCATACCCACGCCCATTTTAACCGGCGTAGACAATTTTTTACCTAATCTTGAATTCCAGAAAATAGCGAATAATGGCGCTAAGGTAACAATGAAAATCGGGTTTACCGATTGGAACCAGGAAGTCGGGATCTCGAATCCACCTACACTTCTGTCGATAAATTTATCGGTATAAAGAGATAAAGAAGAACCCGCCTGCTCGAACCCGGCCCAGAAGAAAACCGCAAAGGCAAACAAGATAAAGATTACAGTAACCCTTTGTCCTTCCTGTGCCTTATCCAATTTTTCGCCCGTTTGCGGGTTTACAGATATTGCTGATTCTGTTTCTTCACTGGCCGTAGCTGTTCTATTGGTCACCGGCTTCTTGCCCAGTTCACCTAAATACTTTTGAGCAAACCCGTTAAATACTAATTGCCCTAACAACATCCCGACTCCTGAAGCGAGGAAGCCGTAACGATAACCATAAGCGATGGTACCGTCTGCATTTGTTGTTGAAAATAAATTATCCGTAAAATAGCCGATCACGAAAGGCGCTAAAAGCGCACCCAGGTTAATCCCCATATAGAAGATAGAGAAAGCGGAGTCCCTGCGGTCATCGCCGTCTTTATACAATCCGCCCACCAGGGTAGAAATATTAGGTTTGAAAAACCCGTTTCCTATGATCAATAAAAACAACCCGACATACAGGCCCGTCATATTATTCATGGCAAACAGGGCAAATTGACCTACCATCATGGTAATACCACCTATGGTAATGGCCAGGCGCTTACCCAGATATTTATCTGCCAGCCAGCCCCCGATCAATGGCGTAAAATAAACCAACCCGGTAAAGTATCCATACAGCAAAGTTGCCCCTGCAGGCTCCATTCCTAAACCACCTTCAAATAACTTCTTGGTCAAATAAAGAATTAAAATGGCACGCATACCATAATAACTAAACCGTTCCCACATCTCTGTGAAGAATAAAAGGTAGAGACCTTTAGGATGCCCCTTCTTCGGGCTCGACGCAACTGCTGACATACTCAGATTTTAGGTTAAATGATAGAAATAACTGCCTAAATTAAGGAAAAATCCAAACAGTGTTAATTTTTGCTAAACAATTTTGTTTTGACTTCCCGCAACACCAATTGTTTAACGGGGTGACTGAAAATATTTTTTAACTACTTGATCCCATGCATTAAACGCCTGATCAGCGGGGTAAGGAAAATAAGGATAAGGCCGGCAACGATCGGTACTATAGTAAAGATCAGGAAGAAAGTGGACATACTGTATTCTTTTTTGATCTCTTCAATTTGTCCACCCAATGTTCCCGCAAGTTTATTCCCGATAGCGATCGCCAGGTACCACATCCCAAACATAAATGCAATCATTTTACCGGGCACCAGCTTGCTTACATAACTCAAGCCTACCGGCTGTATACAGAGTTCCCCTAAAGTGTGGAACAAATAGGCTAACACCAGCCAGATCATACTTACGCGCACAATTCCCGCTTCGGCACCCACAGGGATTGCACTGGAGCCATAGGCAAGAAAAGCAAAACCGATCGCGGTAATGATCAGTCCCATCCCGAACTTAACCGGCGCAGGCGGGTTAAACCTCGTTTCCCAAAGTTTACCTACAAGACCGGCAAATACAATAATAAAAAATGAGTTCAGGATAGAGAACCAGGATGTAGTGATTTCCACCTGCCCGTCTTTGACCGAGGTTACGGTTGCGCTACCTATGGTTGCAACTTTGTTCTGCTCCCGGTATTGGTCCTTTACCTTTTCGAGCAATCCCGGGTTCAGGTAAACCGCTTTGCCCCCTTCCTCATGCAGTGCGATCTCAGTGCCCACTTTTAAAGTCTCGGTAGTAGCTATGGTTTCTTTCCGGGTTTCTACAATGCCATTGGGAATGGTTTTGGCGGCCTCCGACTGATAAACATATTTAAATACCGGATTTTCTTCTTTGTCCAGCACCGGGTGGCCTTCATCGTCCAGTACCGGGTATTTGACGACTTCATAGCTTACTTCGTAAGCATGGCTGGAGTAGTCCCGGTTCAGCATCCAAATCACGATACCCCAGATGCCTACAAAAGCTACGCCGAGCATAATATTGGAGATCGCTATCCTTTTAAAGGTCTGGCGGAACAACTTAAACAATACCCAGGTAATAAAGATCAACGGGATTACCGTCAATAAAGTATTAATTACATTATAAGTAGTGGCGGCAGAACCGGTAAATACCCGCTCGGTATAGTCTCTTGCGAAAATCACCAGCGAACTGGCACCCTGCTCGAAGGACAGTACAAAAAATACAGTAAAGAATACAAAGAGAATAACCGCAAACATGCGGTCTCTGAGCACATGATCATAACGCAATATCCTCCGGATAACGAGGACCAGGAATAAAGCGAGCCCTATTAAAATAAAAACTGCAGGACCAGATACTTTCTCCTTTGGAAAGAATATGGCTTCCGGTATCAACCTTAACCCTTCGATATGCGACAGGAAATCATTGACCAGGTAGAGGAAGCCCATAAGCGCGCAAATAGCAATAAGCACTTTATCCATGACGGTAAAAGGATTGGGCTTGTAGTCCTGCGTATTGGCTTCTTCCTGGATCTGCTCAACCGTTTTCTTTTGAGGCTTTGCCCCGATGCTGCCGAATAAAGGCTGCGCCAGCCAGAATTGCAGGCAGCCTAAAAACATAAACACACCGGCCAGGCCGAATCCCCAGGACCAGCCTACTTTTTCTGCCAGGTAGCCACAAAGCATCATTCCAAAGAATGCGCCGGCATTAACGCCCATATAGAAAATAGTATAAGCGCCGTCTTTCTTCTCCGGGAGGTCTTTATACATTTGCGAGATGATGGAAGTGATGTTGGGTTTAAAGAACCCGGTTCCTAAAATTAAAAGGCCCAGGCCTCCATACATCCCTGCTTTTGTTTCTACCGCCATGCAGGCATGCCCCAGGGTCATCAGGATGCAACCTATGATAACGGCCCGGGTATAACCGAGGTAGCGATCGGCTACCACACCGCCAATAATTGGCGTAAGGTATAGCATGCTGGCGTAGGTACCCATCAGGATCCCGGCATTTTTGGCCGTCCACTCCCAACCGGGATTGGACCCAACAATCGCCATGGTCAGGAAGTTGATCAGCAACACACGCATACCATAGAAAGAGAAACGCTCCCACATCTCTGTAAAAAACAGAACAAACAATCCGGCAGGATGCCCTAACACTTTGGATTCGAAAAAAGGGGTACTCTTGGCTGTATTCATATATTTCAGTCAATAAATGTTTAGGAAAATAGCAATGGCGCTCATACTTTCTCAGGCGAACAAAACGCCTTTACAAGGTCCGGACTGCAGGACAACAGGAACCTTTTGTTTTAAGGGGATAGCTTGCGTGTATTTCGCGTGTACCGGAAGTTGCAGGTAGTTAATCCCGGAAAACAAAAGCGTTAAACGTAAACCACCCATACTGTAGACTAGAATCATGCTCATTAGTTCGGTTCAAATGAACGACAAATCTAGCGAATACTTGTTACAATAAGATTTAGCAGCTCCTCAGATCGGTTAAAAATAAAAAAGAGACGTAGCATTTGCTACATCTCCTCCAGAAAATAATGGGTAAAAATTACTTTTGATTTTCTACCGTACCGATAATTTTTAAAACCTTGGTAGGTTCCGTTTTCGCATTTGAAGTTACGGTAATTGTTTTATTGATCGGGCCAGGGCGTTTCGTATCATATTTTACCTTGATTACTGCAGACTTACCTGGTTTGATCGGCTCTTTTGGCCATTCAGGAACCGTGCAACCGCAGCTACCTTGTGCATTGGAGATAATCAGCGGAGCTTTCCCTGTATTTTTAAATTCAAAAGCCCCTTCGCCATTACCATCATACTTTACCGTGCCGTAGTCATGGGTATCTTTTTTGAATTTGATTTCCTGGGCAGCAGCTTTATCTGCAATTGCCAGTCCTGCAACCATAATTGCAGCAGACATTAATATCTTTTTCATTGCTATTTTCAAATTAGAATTCAAATTTAGGACACAATCAAATACAATTTTATCATTTTTTGTTAATTGATTGTTTTACAATATAGAAATGCCTTATAATTGAGGCCAGATCTGATACGTGATTTATGGAATAGATTCCCTACGGAAATAGATATATTCCATCCCTTTACGACCGGTATCATACTTCACCTGTGAACTTTCGGGCAATTTACCCGACCATTTATTATCTTGTACGAAATCCAAAATGTCATTGGTATAATGACTGATCCTTACAACCGCTCCGTTAGAATCATACTCGAGGAATTCTTCCGTTTTTTCGCCAGAACGGGACTCAAAATGAATATTTTTAATTACACGGCCCCATTCATCATATTCTTTTTTTTCCCCTGCTATAGAGCTTTTCCAGGATATAGTTCTCCTGTGCAATTTCCTCCCCTTTTTCATTATAATAATACCTGATCATAGACCCAGGCCCATTATTGACCGCTGAAGTCAGATAAGCCCTTTCAACCCTGCCCTCTGCATCAAACTGGTAAATCGTCTTTAAACTAAAAGAATCTGATCCGGTAAACACTTGCTCGATCAGCCTTCCTTCAGCATCTCTCAAAAACAAAATGTTTTGCTCAAATTTATCGCCGGCCTTCGTGTAGCGGCTTTTCTTTTGCCCGTTCTGCTCATAAACAGTTACCATCATCGAGACAGGAGTATTTGTATAATTCCATAAAGTATCGAAAAGCAGTAGAGCGTCTTTATCATATACTTTTACTTCCAGCTTAAAGGTATCACTTGAGAGACCCTCTTCCATTATTTCATAGGAATATCCGGTAAGTTTGAATGCAGGTTGGGCAACCAGATTGCTGCTGATTGCCGGGAACAGTAATAGAAAAACTACTTTTATATATAGATGCATAGCTGATGCGAAATAAATATATTTTTTACGTGTTTCCTGCTAAAATCTTATAAGAACTACCCCGATTAACGTAACAGTTTAACGCTCTGACACTTTTAATTTTGTAGTAAGCAGAATTGCATCATATTATGAAAAAGCATTTTAAAATAGCAGGCATGACCTGCAATGGCTGCCGAAGCACTGTAGAGCAGGCTTTAAACACACTACCCGGTGTCCGTGCAACGGTACAGCTGAAACCGGGCATGGCAGTTATTGAGGCCCCGAAAGACCTTCCCTTGTCTGCATTCAAGGAAGTGCTGGCCAAAGAAGGCGATTACACCATTGAAGCACTTGACGAAAGTGAGTTGGAAGCCCATTATCAGCATACTCATGATCACCACCATGAAGAAACACCCGCCGCACTAGTGATCCATGAGCAGGACCACCAGGTATATGATACGGACCAATACTATTGCCCGATGTTTTGTGAAGGCGATCAATTGTATGAAGCTGAAGGGCGGTGCCCGGTATGCAAGATGCACCTGAAAAAGCTCCCTGCGGGCGAGAGTATAGCAACCGTCAAAAAGCAGATGAACCAGGCCGCTATGGCTCCTAAGCCGGAAATAACCGGATCCGGTTATTATTGTCCTATGCGATGCGAAGGGGATAAAACCTATAAAAAGCCCGGGGATTGCCCGGTTTGTGGCATGAGCCTGGTACCCGTAGAGACTGGTGCAGCGACAGTAGACACCGGTTACCTTGATCTGCGCAGGAAATTTATCGTCGCACTCTGTTTTACGCTTCCCTTGTTTATTCTTTCTATGGGCAGCATGGTAGCAGGCGGATGGCTACAAAAATCCATACCGCAAACTATATCCAATTGGGTACAACTGGCGCTAACCATACCTGTAGTGTTTTACGCAGCCTGGATATTCTTTGTCAGGGCCTGGAACTCCTTTCGCAGCGGCCATTTAAATATGTTCAGCCTTATCGGGCTGGGTGCCGGAGCCGCCTTTATTTTTAGTATTACCGGGCTGCTGTTTCCCGGCATTTTTCCGGAACAATTTAAAGACCATCATGGCGGCGTTCACCTTTATTTTGAAGCAGTGGCGGTAATTCTTACGCTGGTATTGCTGGGCCAGGTGATGGAGGCCCGCGCCCACCACCAGACCAGCTCGGCCATTAAGGCGCTGCTTCAACTGGCCCCCACAGAAGCGACAGCATTGCTAAACGGCCAGGAGGTGACCATTGCGCTTAAAGATATCAAAGCGGGCAATATTTTGAAGGTGAAACCCGGCGAACGCATCCCGGTAGATGGTGTGATAACCGAGGGCAGCTCCGGCATCGACGAGTCTATGATTAGCGGTGAACCTATTCCTGTGCAGAAAACGGTCCATGACAAGGTGAGCTCCGGCACGATAAATGGCAACAAAAGCTTTTTGATGAAGGCCGAAAAGGTGGGAGATGAAACGCTGCTGGCGCAGATCATAGCTATGGTCAACAGGGCCAGCCGCTCCCGCGCGCCGATTCAAAAACTTGCCGATACCGTGGCAAAGTATTTTGTGCCCACAGTAATTACAATTGCAGTACTCTCCCTGGTCATCTGGGCGGTATTCGGAGGTAAAGAAGGGTATTTGTTCGGCATGGCTAATGCGCTTGCAGTCCTCATCGTAGCCTGTCCCTGTGCTTTAGGCCTGGCTACCCCTATGTCGGTGATGGTAGGTGTGGGCAAAGGGGCACAAAATGGCGTGCTGATCAAAAATGCCGAGGCCCTGGAAACCATGGATAAAGTGGATGTGCTCATCGTGGACAAAACAGGCACTCTTACGCAAGGTAAGCCTTCTATGGAAGCACTGTCGCCTGTTGGGGAATGGGAGCTTAATACTTGTCTACGCTATGCCGCGGCGGTCAACCAGCATTCAGAACATCCGCTAGCGACGGCGGTCAACCAGTATGCACAAAAAGAAGGCCTGTTTGTTCCCTCTGTGGCCCAGTTTGAGTCCGTCACCGGGAAAGGCGTCACCGGTATTGTAGAAGCAAAGCAAATCGCCTTGGGTAACGATCAACTCATGCAGCAGGTACATGCAGCTATCGACGACACCGTAAAAAATGAAGTAACACAATTACAGGCAAAAGGCAAAACGGTATCTTTCCTCGCTGTAAATGGCCGCCTTGCCGCTTATGTAGTCATCTCAGACGCGATCAAGGCCGGTAGCCGGGCAGCCATCCAAAGCCTTCTAGGACAAGGAATAGATGTAATGATGCTGACCGGTGATAACGAGCTGACGGCAAAGGCAGTGGCCCAGGAACTGGGTTTACCGCATTTCAAAGCGCAATGCCTTCCGGAAGATAAACTCAATGAAATAATAAGATTACAGGGTGCGGGTAAGGTTGTCGCTATGGCCGGCGACGGCATTAACGATGCGCCCGCGCTGGCGCAGGCTAATGTAGGTATTGCTATGGGAACCGGTACGGACGTGGCTATAGAAAGCGCCGCTATTACTTTGCTAAAAGGGGACCTGAACGGTATCTTTAAAGCGAAAGTTCTAAGTCATAAAGTAATGCGGAATATTAAACAAAACCTGTTCTTTGCTTTTATCTATAACATGCTCGGGGTACCTGTAGCCGCCGGTTTATTATACCCCTTCTTTGGCCTGCTGATGTCGCCGATGTTGGCGGCGGCGGCCATGAGCTTCAGCTCTGTTTCGGTGATTGCCAATTCCCTGAGATTAAGAAACGCCCGGCTATAGTTAGTTTTAAGTTCCTGTCATTTGGTGTAAAAAACCAGTTTCTTATTTGGAACTGGCTTTTACTTTTTGTCCAATCCAGATGACACTGCCTACTAGAACTACCATAGTCAGCATAAAAAAAGTGACCGTTTTAAAACGATCACTTTTTAAGCCATTTATACCAGTATGCTTAGTCTATAGTAAGCTCGCCTGTTCTGGCCAAGTACTTATTGATCTCTGAAGCCTGCTGGCTCATCGGGTATTTTTCTTTTATTTCTTTATACAACTTTCTGGCTTCCTCCGTTTTTCCTGCCTTTTCGTTCGCTAAAGCGGCGCGGAAAGTGTACAATGCTGAGGTATACTGGTCTTCCTCGTTGGCAGCAGCTTTTTTATAATGCTCCAGGGCTTTATCCAGCTTACCCGTTTCCATATAGGCATCACCTAAAGCGCCGTTGGCCAGGTTGCCCACTACAGTACCTTTACCGTCGAATTCTCCCAGGAATTTAATGGCATTGTTGACATCTCCGCTTTTGAGGTAGCTCATACCTAAATAGTATTTGGCCAGGTTTGCCGCATCTGTTCCGGAATATTTTTTAACAATATTTAAAGCGCCGGGAGTTTGTCCGTCACCATTGATGACCAGATTAGAAGAGTCCGCTTCAAACCAGTTTTGAACCCTGAACAGAGCACGGTTTGCTTTTTCTTCGTTAGGCGCCTGAACCAGGTATTTATAGCCGAAATAGCCCCCTACCAATACAAGTACCGCTACGATTAATCCGATAATTAACTTCTTGTTCTTGTCAAAAGAATCCTGCATTTTAAACATGGTCAGATCACCAGAACCGGTAGTCCTGGAGGTGCCAAATTCTTCTACACCGGGTTTATTTCTTGAAGTTTGTGCCATTTTATGTTAAATTATAATACATTTAAGTCGGCGAACTTACAACAAATTTGTAAAATATCAAAAAACAATGTATCGACCTGAATTGATCAGATTAGTAACCGGGCCGCGCATAAACTCTACACAGGTTTAAATCGCCGTAAAGTGTGCGGGTGACAGGCACTACCTCTAGCCGGTATTGCTGCCATATTTCGTCCTTCAGATTTTTCTCTGCAAAGGAGCGCCGACTTATAATTTTGTGGTCGTCAGGCATATCTGTAATGATACTGTAGCCGCTGTCCACCCATCGCTCCAATAGCTGCGGGTTCAGCTTATCATTAGCTATCTGAAGAAAGATTTGTTGTTCGGCAACAAGAGATAGGTCAAGAGAATAATTCCCAAAGCAACCATTAGTCCGTTCTGATGCAGCATTTTCTTCATAACCTGGCTAAGATAAATCAGTTAGAAGGGAAATATAAATAATTTCCCGGATATCAATAGGGGTATCTGAAAAGCTAAAGTTTTTGTCACATTGAGCTCCGTCGATACTTCGGCAGGCTCAGTACGACAAGAATGGAGTATAAAATTTGTCTCCCCTTCTATGGGCTCAGGATGACAAATTTTGTTCCCTTTTTTCACCCTTTACTTTAAGTAATTTTAATCCTGATATTTTTACTTAGCTTTAAACCGTTCATTTCAATGTACTCCTGATGCCGTCTTTTATTAACGTTCATACGCACAACCCCACTGATAAAAATGCTATCATTAATTTTTATGAAGCTTTTGAGGAATCTGGCAAAGTCACCTGTTGCAGCCTGGGCCTCCATCCATGGTATGCCGGTAATGCAAGCTTTTCCCAACTGAAAAACTATGCAGGGCAAGGGAACGTTGTCGCGATCGGCGAGTGTGGCCTGGATAAACGGTGCAGTACCGACTGGTCTTTACAGGAAAAAATCTTCCGGGAGCAAATAGCACTGGCGAATGAGCTGGACAAGCCCCTGATCATTCACTGCGTAAGAGCTTACAGTGAGTGCATTCAGCTGCTGGCTGCCGCGAAAGTTCCGGTAATTTTTCATGGCTTCAACCGTAACCTGCGTATCGCGCAACTGCTCCTGGACGAGGGATTTTATTTATCGGTAGGGGCAGCGGTATGGAACCCGGTTTTCGGGGAAGTTTTCCCGGCCCTACCTGTAGACCGCCTCTTTTTTGAAACCGATGACCGGGATGATCTGGAGATTGGCGACGTATATAAAAGAGCCGCAGAACTCAAAAAAATTGAGGTAGAATCCCTTATTTTGCAGGTTCAGCATAATTTTCAAAAAGTATTTAACCATGCAAGATAAAAGTTGGTTGTCGCGGACCGCACTACTGATCGGGGACGAAGCCCTGGACAAATTGATCCAAAGCCATGTGATGGTAGTTGGTTTAGGCGGCGTGGGCTCTTATGCAGCGGAGTTCATCTGCCGTGCCGGGGTGGGTAAAATGACGATTATTGATGGCGATGTGGTGGACCCTACCAATCGTAACCGGCAATTGCCGGCTTTGGCGACCAATCATGGAGCATCCAAGGCGGATATTATGGCGGAGCGCTTAAAGGCCATCAACCCGGAACTGGAACTCACCGTGATCAAAGAGTTCATTACCCCGGAAATGGTAGCGAAACTGATGGAAGAAAAGCCGGATTATTTTATTGATGCCATTGACAGCCTTACGCCCAAATTGACTTTTATCGAAATTGCTTATAAAAGCGGTATTCCTTTTGTCAGCTCTATGGGCGCAGGTGGCAAGCTTGACCCGACGAAGTTGAAAGTGACCGATATTTCCAAGACCTACAATTGTCCTTTCGCGATGAAAGTGCGCAAGCGTTTGAAGAAAAAAGAAATCCGCAAAAACGTGAAAGTGGTTTATTCAGATGAACGCCCGGTGTACGAATCGATGATGCTGACGGATGGGACGAATTTCAAGAAATCTTTTTACGGCACTATCTCTTATGTTCCGGCGGCTTTTGGCGGCGCGGTAGCTTCTGTAGCTATCCGTGACCTGATCGGATGGGTGGAAAGGAAGTGATGGTGAGTTAATTTGCAAGCGCGCAAATACGCAATTCGTAATTGATAATTCGTCATTGAAACTTTACCTTTGCAAAAAATTTTAATACATAGTAAAATATATCATCGTGAGAACGAAAATTAAAGATATTCTATTAAGCGACAAGCTGGATTATGATGTAGTCGTAAAAGGTTGGGTACGCTCTTTCCGTAATAACCAGTTCATTGCCCTGAACGATGGTTCCATTATTGACAATGTACAGATCGTGATCAACGAAAATAGTGATGAAGCTTTATTAAAAAATATCCAGACCGGCGCTGCTTTGAGTATCGAAGGAAAGGTAATTGCTTCACAGGGAAAAGGACAAAAAGTAGAGATCGTTGCGACTAAAGTGGATATTTTAGGCAGCTGTGATCCGGAACAATTTCCTTTGCAGGCAAAAAACCGGCCCAGCCTGGAATATTTAAGAGAGATCGCCCACCTGCGCTTCCGTACCAATGTATTCGGGGCGGTATTCCGCGTGCGTAACAGCATCGCTTTCGCTATTCATAAGTTCTTTAATGAAAAAGGATTTGTCTACCTGCACACCCCTATCGTTACCGCTTCAGACGCGGAAGGCGCCGGTGAAATGTTCCGGGTTACGACTTTGCCTTTTGATAACCCGCCGAGAAAGGAAGATGGTACTGTTGACTTTGCAGAAGACTTCTTTGGCAAAAGCACCAACCTTACCGTAAGTGGCCAGCTGGAAGCAGAATTGGCAGCGATGGCTTTAGGCGAAGTGTATACCTTCGGCCCGACTTTCCGCGCAGAAAACTCCAATACGGCACGTCACCTGGCCGAATTCTGGATGGTAGAGCCGGAAGTAGCCTTCAACGACCTGCAGGATAATATGAACCTGGCAGAGGAATTCATGCAATACGTGATCAAATACGTGCTGGATAACAATAAGGAGGATCTTGCTTTCCTGCAAGAGCGCCTGATCAACGAAGAAAAGCAAAAGCCGGCTAACGAACGCAGTGAGATGACTTTGCTCGAAAAGCTGAACTTTGTTGTTGAAAATAAATTTGAACGCATTACTTATACCGAAGCGATCGACATTTTATTACAATCCAAACCTTACCAGAAGAAACAATTCAAATATGAGGTTTCCTGGGGTATCGACCTGCAAAGTGAGCATGAGCGTTTCCTGGTAGAGAAACATTTCAAAAAACCGGTAATTGTTACCGATTATCCTAAAGATATCAAAGCGTTTTATATGCGCCTGAATGATGATGGCAAAACCGTTGCAGCGATGGACATACTGGCCCCTGGTATCGGCGAGATCGTAGGGGGTTCTCAGAGAGAAGAGCGCTTAGAGGTATTAGAAAGCCGCATGAACGATATG
>CAXYKQ010000050.1:0-13657 GCA_964277835.1 uncultured Edaphocola sp.
TTCTTTCGAGATCCTGGAAAACCACGCTGCAATGGTAGCGGCCTTAGGTGAGGGTAAAATGAAAATAATTATTGATAAAGCCCAGACTAAAACAGAGCATTTCCATATTTCAGGTGGCTTTGTTGAGGTGTTGAACAATAAAGCTTCTGTACTTTTAGAAGGTGCAAGATCGGCTGAATAAGACAGGCTTTATTTACCAGTTAATCGGGAAGATCCATTCGGGTCTTCCCGATTTTTTTTGTGGAATAGGAGAGCCTGCTGCATCTTAACAGTAATAAATAAATCCTGATATGCAACTCTCAAAAACCATCCTTCATGGAGTACTGCTGGGGCTGAGCGCCATAAGTGTGACCGGCGCGACGGCAACCGATCAAAAACCGGAGAAAATACCCGCAAAAGGACAGCAGCCGCAAGATACGGCCAGGCAGATCAATTGTGTCAAATACAATCCAGCGTTAAGCCCGGAATACCGGCCTTATGCCGCTCCAGGCGACCGGTTAAGCGTGCCGGCGACCGATTCGGCAAGATGGATGCATAAAGAGCCCTGCGTCACTTGTGGCAGAGGTTAAATCATTATTGACTATGGAATTGAAAAAAAAATTATTGAATCAACTGGTCCTGGGCCTGGGACTCGCTGTTGCTTCCTGCGATGTGGGGCAGCCTGCTCAGCAAAGGCCTGAAACGCGAAAAGCGGATGGAATAAAACAGCGGCCAGCACCCGGCAAAGAGGACACGGCAAATGTGCCGGTGCTTCGCGATCCGGACAACTGCCCGGCCTGCGGTATGGGCTAATCAACTAAGATTTCGGTTCATTCCTGCGTCTTAATAGTAAAGCAATAATGCTTAATCTTATAAAACGATTGTTATGAAACTTCCTGAAAAACTGATCGGGTCGCTGGCCCTGGGTTTATTGATCGCCGGCAGCCTGAGCTCCTGTGATAAGAAAGATGAGGTAGTACCCGATCAAAAAAAGGGTTCTGATACCGTGGATGATTCTGGAAAACATAACCCGGACTATTGCCCGGCTTGCGGTATGGGCTAATGCATAAAGTAATTGACGGTGTTATACCCGGTATTGCTACTAACCTGGATGTTGATATGTTATCGGCATCCTTACCTTTATTAACAGCCGGTACCGTGGGTGGTCTAGAATGGTCTTTTGACGCGCTTTATGCCCGGGATTACCAGGTGCCGGACTGGTTTCACGAATTGCTATCCGCCTACAGTCAGCAAGGAAGGCTGGTAGGGCACGGTGTTTTTTTCTCTTTGTTTTCGGGCCGCTTTTCTGATGCACAGCGAGCCTGGTTGCAGCGCCTGCGCGCCTTAACGCGGGTGTATCAGTTTGATCATATCACCGAACATTTTGGCTTTATGACCGGCAGGGATTTCCATAAGGGTGCGCCGCTGAGTGTACCGTACACGTCCAATACCCTGGCTATAGGCCGGGATAGGATCAGCCGGATTGCCGATGCTGCACAATGTGCAGTGGGCCTCGAAAATCTTGCATTTGCCTATGACCTGGAAGAGGTAAAAATACAGGGATGTTTTCTGGATGAGCTGCTAAGTCCCGTAAACGGGTTTATGATACTCGACCTGCATAACCTTTATTGCCAGCTTCATAATTTTAACCTGGACAGCAATACTTTATTGGATCTTTACCCTTTAGATAAGGTGCGGGAAATACATATTTCCGGTGGCTCCTGGGAGCCTCATCCTGCAGCACATTTACAGCAAGTGCGCAGGGACACTCATGATGATGCCGTACCGGAAGCTGTATTTGAATTACTAGCGATTGCTTTGAAGCGTTGCCCTAACCTGAAATTCGTGATGTTGGAGCAGCTTGGTATCGCCTTAAGCAGCATGGAGCAAAGAGCACAGTTCCAGTCGGACTTTAACCGGATGCGCCAAATTGTGGAGCAGTACAATGAGGAGCAGCAATGGCCGCGTACTATTGCGGGCTTCCGGCCCGGAGCTCTTCAACTGTCCCCGGCAGCGCTCGTAGATGAACAGTTATTCGGTCAGCAACAGGTCATCAGTCATATATTGGAAATTGCATCAGACTACCAGGATGTGATTAATAAAATGCAGCATACTTCATTAGCAAACAGCGATTGGCAGATAGAAAAATGGCAGCCCGCCATGGTGGATACTGCCATTCACATTGCACAAAAATGGAAGTAAAAATTTCTACTCCTTTATCATTCCTTTCGTGATTACGACATAATCCGCCAGCTTTTTGTGTTCATTTGCATGATATTCCGTTGCGGGGAAGCAGGAAATGGTCACTACCTTTTTCCTGGTTTGTTTTAGAACCCGCGCAGCAGTGCCCTGGTATTCATCGGTGTGAAAACGACCCACGATATGGAACACGCGATGCTTTTGCGCCGCTTTTAATATGTTGTGCGCCATAGTCGCATCCCATAAATTTTGAGATTGGTAGACAAACATATTCGGATTTACATGTCCGCCCATAGCTTCCAGGAATTTTTCCGCATAACGCCCCTCTAAGGTGTCGAGCGGGAAGGGTGGCAGGTAAGCCTGTTTGGTCTGCTTTGGCAGTACATCCAACGCTTTAAAGTTCCCTCGGGTAACCATGTTTGTATAGCGGGAGGGAGTGTTAGCGCAAATTACCGGTATTTTATTGTCTTTCGCATAATTGACCATTGCGGCGTAATCTTTATAATTATTCCAGGTACGGCTTTCTGCTTTAAAATTTTTCTCACTGATCCAGCCGGCTAAATATTCGTCCATAATGCCCTGCACATCGGTAGAAAACATTTCCATAGAAAAGGCCAATGGCATTTTGTGTTTGCTTCCGTGTAGCGCGTGCAGCATATCAGTTTGCAATAAATGACCGATACTGTCGTTGTGTTCTTCTCCCCAAAGTACAATGTCTGCACTGTTCAGCGAATCTTTAACCCATTGCTCCCAACTTATGGTATGGCCGGATTTAGTATCGTAAATTTCGTACAGATCTTTTGGCGTCTGGGCATTTGCAGGTAAAAGCGCGCAGGATAGAAGTATCACCAGTAAGTATTTCATTAAATCAAAATTTTAACAACGGATAAGCTGCAAATTTAGGCATATCTATGTTTGGATAGTGTCAATTATGCCGCACTGGTTCATTTTGCCAACCGTTTATAGTTCCAAATTTTGCTGCTATACAAATTGAGCAGTGAATCTCAAACTTGCTGTCATATATTGATTTACATATTAATTGATAATGTATTTATTTGATGCTTTGGCTGTTTGCCGCAAAGCGTATAGTTTTGCTGTTCAGTATGTTTATGCACTTAAAATACAAAATATATGCCAAAACATACACATTTTTGAGTCAGTATACTTAAAACAACTTTTGTCTCAAGATGAGGGTTTTGAGTAAACATGCTTGAACTGATGTTTTTGCAGATGAACGTGATGGGATATGCAATTATATGGTGAGCATTAGTCAAGGACTTTCGATTTTTATCGTCCCGTCTTTATACTCGTAAGAATACTGATAAAATTAATTCTTCGCAATTGCCTTGCTGCATTTCGAAAAAATTTTTTGTCAAAAAGACGTAAAGTATGAACAAACAAATGAACCATTTTCCAATCCTTCTTCATCTGCGAAGGCTTATTTTGAGTGCCCTTACCCGGGCGATGTACTCAAATCATCCTAATCCGGACTACAACATTTAAGCATTAAATACGCCTGATTTTATATCGGGGTTCGGATCGCCGAAGGCACTCTCGACTTTAATTCAGGCAAGCACTTACCAGTTTTTGTAAAAACTTATTGTAATTGAAAAGTAAAATTGCAGGTTTGATGACTTCACAAGTTATTGAACATACTGCAATATATAAATACTTTTTTGTAATTGCAAGAGGTATATAGATTTTATTAGGCTTTTAGAAATATAATTATTACAAATAAAATCCCTTCAATAGCAGGGAGTCTTTTCTAACAAAAAAAGTAGTATGAACAACACTTTTACACATTTCAAATCAAAACTTAGCCTGCGAAGCATCGCAGCTAAGCTCCGGGGGCTCGCTTTACTCCTGGGAGGCCTGGCGCTGACTGCCGGCAGCTCGTTCGCAGAAGGTACGAAAGAGATTTCTAACAATGATGCGAATACCAACTCTGCATTATTGATTTGGCAAAGCAGGGGAACAGGACCTTTCCTGAACAACATTCAGGAAAACAGGGTTAAAGTGCGCATTGCAGATTTCAATACAGAAAGAATTTACTATGGTTTTAAATGGAGAGAATATGGTAGTATAGGGGTGCTTGGAGCAGAAAACGGTGCGAATGTATGGATGCGGATTTATGACCCTAACGGGAATGAAGTAACGGCCTCAAGACAGCGCTTTAACAGCACAACAGCAGGTTACATTGCTAACTTTACACAAGGAGTGAATGGGCCGAATATTCTTGGGGTATCGAATGGTTATGCGCCATTGAGTTTTACCCCAACTATGAACGGAGAATATTCTATGGTATTCTATAAATCTACCGGGACAGGAGCCAGCTCTGATTCCGTAGCGGCAAATGCCAATCAGATATTCAGAGCTTCCTTTTGGGACATTACTGTAGCAAACTCAAGCCAAAGAATGAGCGGTCGTGTATTTTCTCAGAATTGGGGACTATTGGCCATTAATTCAGCGGAGATTTTGACCTCGACGGCAAAGGCTGCACCTGCGTTTTTCTCTTATTCTAATGACTCTACCCTCATCAGACTGGGTTTCGTATCGACAACTTCAGGCTTGGCTCCTCTTGCTTACGATATCGCCTTTACCAGTTATGGTGTGGACACGAACGCCACACTCAGCTGGGCACAATCGAGGAGATCAAAAGAATCAGGCACCGCTAATGTGCCATTGACAAGGGGTTTTAAGGTTTTCTTAAATCAGCCAAGTGCCACCTTGTACCCGATTGCTCAGATCAATGGTACACCTGCTTTCGGCGCCGTGCCTATTACCGGGTGTCCGGGTGGTAACCTGACGGCTAACTATACCATGCCGGAAGCCGGTGATGTAAGAATCGTATTTGATATAGATGGTAATGGCGATGGGTACACCCCTAATACACGTGACTTTGTTTTAGAAGCCTTTAACCGTCCTGCCGGACCTGGTTCCATCACCTGGGATGGTAAAGATGGTTTAGGTAATAACCTGGCACAAGGTACTGCCGTTAAAATTTCCGCTACCTATCGCAGGGGCCGTTTTAACCTGCCTATTTATGATGCAGAGGTAAATGCAGATGGTATGTATATACAGACGATCGCTCCTTTAAGTTCCCCTTCTAACAGGTTATATTGGGATGATGACAGTTTGCCTGCAACCGTAACCCCGGGAGCATGCTCAAATAATAATGTGAATGTAACGGGAAAAGGCTTAAATAATTCATTTGTAGGAACGGTTTCTTCTTTGTCAAGTCCTACCCGTGCATGGAACGGAGATGGAAACTTTGCTAATGTGAGTCCCGCACCTACCGTAACCAGAGGAACCGTTCAAAATGACGCCAATGATAACCAATGTGACGATTTCGGAAATGTCCGGGTATTGAATACCTGGGGCTGGGCTTTGGAAGCAGACGGGCAATTAGTGAACGTAACTTTCGGCTGTTTCAGCGTAACAGGTAATGTATTTAATGATGTGAACGGTAAAACGAATAACCTTATCGATCAATCGGCTACTAACCCTGTTGCTTTACCAACTTTGTATGCGTATATGGTGTCTTCAGACAGCGTGGTGCGTGCCGTAGCCACAGTGGCTGCAAATGGTACTTATAGCTTTACTAATATCCCGGGTGCCAACTATAATGTAATCATCAGTACTACGCAGGTAGCCCAGGGAACTAAATTGAATTATGCTGCACAAATCACTTTGCCTGCAGGTTGGGTTAACGTAGGAGAGCAGATAGGTACTGTGGCCGGCACAGGTATCGATGCTACTGCAGATGGTATCCTGGCGCTGGTTTTAGATGGGAATAAAACCAATTACAACTTTGGTATAGAACGTTTACCTGCTGTAGGCGCTGGCGCTAACACTGCAGCAAATCCTGGCGGAACTGCTCAGGTAACGGTACCTGCTACTACTTTTACCAATACTACGGCAAGTTCAGATGTTGATGGCGGTATTATAAGCAATATCCGTATTGTATCTTTCCCTACCAATACAACGAGCATCGTCATCAACGGAACGAGCTATACGAGCTCAAACTGGCCTGCTGGCGGCGTGTTGGTGCCTACCAATGCTTCAGGCGCCCCGACTCAAACAATCACTGTCGACCCGGGCTTTAACGGGCCGGGTACTGTGGTGATTACTTTCAAATCTGTAGATAATGCCGGGCAGGCAAGTACGTTAAATGGTACAGCAACAATGACCTTTGGTGCGAATATCAGCGGACAGGTATGGAATGATGCGAACGGCGATGCGATCCTTAATAATTCAGAAAAGCCCGTAAGCGGTGATAAAAACAGTACCAATTCGGGGAATAGTGTGGCTTCTGCAGCCGATCTTTTCGCAAGTATAGTAAGGACTTCGGACAATAATGTAATCGCCTCTATGCGCGTAAATGCAGACGGAACTTATGCATTTGGAAACATTCCGGTCGATGCCGGTTATAAAGTAATCCTGACTTCCGGAACAACGGCCCCTGCCGTGAACAGCCAGTTGAACTCGGGGTCGAATACTGCAGGATGGGTAGCTACCGGAGTTAATACGAACGGTACGGCCGCCACTACCAATACTTCTAATATAATAGACCTGGGTACTGTAACGACAGATAAAGTGAATACTAATTTCGGCATCCAACGTACCCCGGCTGCCGATGCAAAATCATATAGTGTACCGAACAGTTCCTTCGGCTATTCGGCTCCTTCGGGCAGCCTGAGTGCGTACCCTGCAATAACCGGGTATGCCTATATCCAAATGTCTAATACGGCTGTTGGTCCGCTGAGCGGAACAGATCCGGAAGATTGCCCTTCCACCGCTTGTTCTACCGGAAGCAGCTTCCGTATTCAATCGATCAATAGCCGGACCAGGTTATACTACGATTTTGGCGGCAGCACTGGTGTGCGGGAGGTGCTTGCAGGCACGGCTACAGCGAGGATTGATAATTTCGATCCGTCTAAAATGTTGATCTATGCACAAAGTGGTGGTGGTACGGCAACCACTCCGTATTCATTTAACTATTCAATAATCGATAAGGCGGGCGCAACGAGTTCCCAGGCGGCGTATTCTATTACCACAACAACGCCACTGCCGGTTACTTTGATGCATTTCGCGGCAAAAGCAGAAGGACATAATGTACTGCTAAGCTGGAGCACTGCTTCTGAGATCAATAGCAAAGGTTTTGTGGTGGAAAGAAGCTTTGATGCGAAAACCTGGAATGAAGTGATCTGGGAGGCCAGCAAAGCAGTAAACGGCAATTCAAAGGAAAAACTGGATTATAACACAACGGATAAAAACCTGGCTCCTGGTATCGTTTATTACCGTCTGAAACAGTTAGATTTTAATGGTGTCGTCAGCGTTTCTGAAGTACGCGCGGTGATGGTTAAAAGTAATGGTTTAAGTATTTATCCTAATCCGGCAAGTAATGTGGTTACGGTGGCCGGACTGGCAGCGAAGCATACCGTATCTGTGTTGGATGTCACCGGGAGAGTTGTGATGACTGCAGCTGTTGGTATAAATGACAATACGATCGATGTTGCTGCGTTAGCAGAAGGTGTTTATACCGTTATCATCAAAGATGAAAGCGGAATGACCAGCAACTTTAAACTGGTTAAAAAATAAGGTACACGGGTTTGTTCCTGTAAACCCGGACGAGTAGCAACAAGTTCAGGGCCGTTGTTTGGAAAATGAAGTTTTCCGGCAACGGCCCTTCTTTATTTGGCTTATTTTTGCGGATAGATATAATGATTACCGCGCGGCAATATGGCGATATACTTTTTGGCAGCAGATTTTGATCAATTCCCCGACCCGGAACAGGCCGATGAGTCGGGCTTATTGGCAGTAGGGGGCAACCTGGCGCCGAAAACCTTACTTAATGCTTACAACTCCGGTATTTTTCCCTGGTATAATGAGGACGAGCCTATTTGCTGGTTCAGCCCGGAAGAGCGCTGCGTGATCTTCCCGGATAAAATAAAAATCTCCAAAAGCATGCAGCAATTATTGAAGAAAGAAGTATTCACTATTACCCGCAACCAGGCTTTTGACCAGGTGATCACCCATTGCGCGACGGTTGCACGGCCCGGGCAGGAGGGTACCTGGATCGTGGCAGAGATGCAAAATGCTTATAAAAAATTGCATGATTTAGGCGATGCCAGTTCAATAGAAGTATGGCAAAATGAACAATTGGTAGGCGGGCTTTATGGTGTAGAGAAGGGAGCGGTATTTTGCGGGGAGAGTATGTTCAGCCTGGTACCCAATGCCTCCAAGGCTGCGTTGATCCACTTATGTACCCGTTGTAACTACGCTTTGGTCGATTGCCAGGTACAAAACCCTCACCTCCTGAGTATGGGAGCCGAAATTTTATCCCGGCACCAGTTCCTGGAATTGCTGCGAAGCCTAAGGCAATGATAGTTTATGTTATCTCTTCTGTAAGTACGTTTTGTAAATGCAACAGGTAAAAAAAAGGCGATCTCCAGGCAGGAAGATCGCCTTTTTACTATATTTAAAAAAAACGCTTAAGCTCTCAATTCCAATAACACTACATTTTCAATATGGTGCGTATGCGGGAACATATCCACAGGTCTAACCCTTTTTACTTCATAAGCGGCATCCAGTAATTGCAGGTCCCGCGCTTGCGTCGCCGGGTTACAACTTACATACACCACTTTAGGGGCACGCATTTTCAGCAATTGATTCACCAGTTTTTCATGCATACCCGCCCTTGGCGGATCGGTAATGATCACATCCGGTTTGCCATGCTTTTCGAAAAAATCATCCGTAGCGATATCTGATACATCACCGGCATAAAAGTCACAATGATCCAGGTTGTTCCATTCCGCGTTTATTTTAGCGTCTTTAATGGCGTCTTCAACCACTTCTATCCCTACAACGCGTTTAGCCTGCTGAGACAGGAAAATGCCGATACTACCGGTGCCGCAATACAAGTCGTATAATACTTCAGAGCCGGTAAGTCCTGCAAATTCCCGGGTGATCTGGTAGAGCCTTTCTGCCTGCCGGCTGTTAGTCTGGAAAAATGATTTAGGAGAGATCTTGAACTTAAAATGCTCCAGGTATTCTTCTATATAAGGTTTCCCTTTATAGCAGATTACATCCAGGTCGTAGATGGTATCGTTACGTTTAGGGTTGATCGTATAATTTAAAGAAGAAATTTCGGGTACCTGAGTATTCAGCGCATCTAAAAGCAGGAAAAGCTCCGGCCTGTTGTGATGCACGATCAGGTTGACCATCACTTCGCCCGTTGTCGCTACCCTTACGATCACATTGCGCAGCCAGCCTTCCTGTTGTTTGAAATCGTAAAAAGGCAGGTCATGCTCAAAAGCAAGGCTACGCAACAGGTTTTTGATCCGGTTAGTAGGCTCGTCCTGCAAATGACAGGTGTGAATGTCCACAACTTTATCAAACATGCCGGGCGCGTGAAAGCCCAGCGCCGGTTTGCGTTCAATAAAAGCGCCGTCGGCGGCATCCAGAACTGCCTTGCTCAGGTATTGCTGGGTAGAGAACGTAAATTCAAGTTTATTCCGGTAAAATCGGGTGCGTTCTGAGCCGGAAATCGGTTCAAATTCCGGCAAATGGATGTGCCCGATACGCGTTAACTGGTCTTTAACCTGTTGCTGCTTGTACAGCAGTTGCTGCTCGTAAGGCAGCATTTGCCATTTGCAGCCGCCGCATAAGCCAAAATGTTCGCAGAAAGGGCTCAGGCGGTCAGGAGAAGGGGTTTCGATCTGTACAACCTTAGCTTCTGCGTAACTTTTTTTGTTTTTGTACACGAAAACTTCAGCGATATCACCGGGTATGCCTCCTTCTACCATAAGCGTCTTTCCATCCTCCAGGTGCGCAATGCACTTTCCTTCCGCTGCATACTTTTCCAACCTTATGCCTTTTATCGCGGTCTTTTTGTTTTTACGAGCCAATTTGTATTTTTGTATTTATTCAGAAAAGGCAAATTTAACTCGAATTTTTGTTTAGGTAAAAAGATAGTTTGATTAGCTTTGACTATTCGTTAATTTCAGAAGTAGGATTAAATCTTTGATATCATCAATTCATGAAAAAATTACTCATTACTGCCCTCCTGGGTTTGGGAGCCACGGCAGTTTTTGCACAAAAGCAATTTGGATATAAAGTAGAAGTAAAATTTGACCAGCCGGTTAAAGATCAGAAAATTTATATTGCCCACTATTTCGGGAAAGGCCTTCCTACCATTTATAAACTTGACTCCGCTACCGTTGTCGGCGGGAATAAAGCAACTTTTCAAAGAACCGATAGCATCCTTGGTGGTTTACACATGGTGATGTACGACGGGAATACGAAATATTTCCATTTTTTGCTGGATAACGGGTACAATGTAGTCATCGATGTAGATACAGCTCATAAGGCGCATTTCAAACAAAACCAGATCAATAAGGACTTTGAAGTGCATGAAGATAAAATGGCCTTTTTCCAGAAAGAACGCAATAAGTTGCGAGAAGATATGAAAGAGGCGAAGAAAAAATCGGACTCTGCCAGGATCGAAGCTAAGTTCAAAAAAGTAGTTGACGAAGAGAAAGCTTACCGGAGAGCTTATGTGAGTAAAAACCCGGGCAATCTATTATCGCAAATTTTCAACGCAATGGATGCGCCCGATATGCCACAGGGAAAGCATTACCTGGAAGATGGCAAAACGATTGATTCTTTATATGGACTGCGTTACTATAAACAGCATTTCTGGGATAAATTTGACTTTACAGATAATCGCCTGGTGAAAACCGCCTTACTTGACGGTCGCCTCGGTGAATATTTTAATAACCTGGTTTACCCGATACCGGATTCTATCAACTACGAAATGGATCAATTGCTGAAACGTGCTGAGCCGGCAAAAGAACTGTACAAATATGTATTGCACTGGCTGGGTAATTGGACGGTAGATAATAAGATGATGGGTGTAGACGCATCTTTTGTGTACCTTGTTGAGAATTATTATTCAAAAGGTAAGGCTTATTGGCTGGATACTGCGGCCATCGCGAGGTACCAGGACCGTGCCGAGAAAATAGCTCCTAACGTCCTGGGTAGTAAAGCGCCGGAATTAATCCTGCAGGACCTGGCTACTTTGCAGGATGTGGACCTTACCAAAGCGACGAATTCACCTTATACGGTAGTTGCTTTCTGGGCTTCCGATTGCGGACACTGCATGGAAGAAATGCCTAAGGTAGTTGACCTGTATAAAAAGGAATTGAAAAAGATGGGCGTACAGATTATTTCTGTCCCTACAAAAGTTGAAGGAGGGAACGATATCCGCGAGATCTATCAGAAATGGAATGTGAACGATTGGCTTACTTTGGTAGACGCCAATAATAAAGGAAAATTCAGGGAATTATATGATGTATACGCCACACCCGTAATTTATGTACTGGATCAGGATAAAAAAATTATCGGTAAGAAATTGAGCGCAAGTTCCATAAAGGCGGTAATCGATCACGATATCAGCATCAAGAAAAAGAAAAGCTAATTTTCCCCGTTACTATATGAAAAGCGTTGAACCAGCCGTTCAACGCTTTTTCTTTGGCTTCGGGCTTAAATGCTAATTTAACAGTCGGTTTAGGCGTAAAAAGAGGAAATCTTGGTATTTTTAACGGATGGGAAAAATTCCTGCCCCAAAAAATTTTAAATGAAAACATTTCGTAACATAATTACTGGTTTATTGCTGGCGGGAACACTGTGTGCTTCAGGCATAATATACGGACAGGGTGGCATACAGGAAATGGAAAAAGAAGCATTCTCTTTGCTGGCTCTGAAAGACTATAAAACTGCAATGCCCCTGTTGAACCAGCTTTTCCAGATGGCGCCTTATGATAAAAAGTATTACGACAACTATTATAAAGCCTTGATTGCCGTACAATCCTACGATACGGCCATCGCTTTGAGCCAATACATGACCCGGATCCGTAAAGAAGACCTGTCTGTATGGGTCGATAAAGGGCAGGCGCAACTATTAAAAGGGGAGAAGAAACAAGCCGGTAAAACGTTCGAGGAAGCGATCGCTTCGCAAGTAGGCAACGAATTCCAGACCATCGGTTTGGCTGGAGCCTTCCGTTTCCTGAACTATCCTGATTACGAGATCAGGACCTATGAGACTTTCCGGCAAAAAACCGGCAATCCCTACGCATTCTCTTATGAGCTGGCGGCACTTTATGACGCCAAAGGTGAGACGGACAAGGCCTTCGATATGCTTATGCTCTCCCTCGCCGCCAGGCCCTATGGAATGGAGAATGCCAAACAGGCCATGGAGCAGGTTATTGGCAACAATCCCAAAAAACAAAAGAAGGCAGAAATTGTCATTGCCCGGAAAATGAAAGAGGAACCGGGTAACTACCTCTGGAAAGAACTGTTCACCTGGCTGCAGTCGGGGAAAGGCGATAAGTCGGAGCAATTAAAAGACATCATCAAACTGGATATAGAACAGGGGCAGCAAGGGAAAATGGTTTATAACTGGGCCGCCGAACAATACCAAAAGGAGGAATGGGAGCATGCCCTGCAGGGACTGGATTACCTGGGAGGTCTGCCCCGGCAAAACCCGCTCCGTCCGTCAGCCTTACAGGCCAGGCTTGACATCCGGCAGAAGAAACTGGAACAGACGTTCCCGGTCGACCCGGAAAACGTTGCTAAAATTTTAGCAGAATACCATACCTTTTTTACAGAATACCCCGATCTGAAAAACGGTAAAGCGATACTTGGCTATGCCAAAACGCTTGCCTTATATGCAGATCAGCCACAGGCTGCCATAGATACTTTACAGGCCTGCATGAACCTGCCTTATCTCCCGGCTGAAGTTAAGGGAGAGGCACAGCTGGATATGGGTGACTACCAGATTCTGTTGGGTAATGTATGGCAGGCGGCTTTACGCTACAGCCAGGTAGATAAATCTTTTAAAGAAGATATGCTGGGAGAAGAGGCCCGTTTCAGGAATGCCAGGTTGTCTTATTATCGGGGTGATTTTGAATATGCCCAGGGGCAACTTTCTGTGTTGAAAGCCTCCACCACCGAACTTATAGCTAACGATGCTCTGTATCTTTCCGTCCTGATCACGGAGAATACGCCTGAAGATAAAAATTTTGACGCTTTAAAACGTTTTGCACAGGCCGATCTTTTGCAGTTTCAGCATAAATATGCAGCGGCCGATGAGTTGTTGGACAGCCTGGCTAAAGCCTACCCGGATAATGACCTGCAGGATGATATTCACCTGCAGCGGGCAGGAATCGCTATGAAGATGCAGGATTTCGATAAGGCTGTTGTACAATTGAAGATCATACAGGAAAAATATGGCGATGATGTACTGGCTGATGATGCCTGCATGCGTTTAGCGGAAATATTTGAGCGAAGATATAAAGACAAAGAAAAGGCTAAAGCAGAATATGAAAACCTCATCATCAAATATCCGGGTAGCAGCTTTGTACAGCAGGCGCGGGCAAGATATGAGGCCTTATCTAATCCGAAGACCTAGACAAAG
>CAXYKQ010000051.1:0-9020 GCA_964277835.1 uncultured Edaphocola sp.
CCTGGGGCAGATCTATGAAACCATCCTTGGATGGGCCGGTGAAAAACTGAACATGCGTTTTGCTACGCCAATTTTTGACGGTGCTACAGAAGATGAGATCCGCGAGAAAGTGGAAGAAGCAGGCTTACCTTCATTCGGTCATACTTACCTGTATGATGGGGAGACGGGAGATCGCTTCGACCAGAAAGCTACCGTGGGTATTATCTATATGATCAAGCTGCACCACATGGTGGATGATAAAATGCACGCCCGTTCTATCGGACCATACTCATTGATCACGCAACAACCACTGGGTGGTAAAGCCCAGTTCGGTGGTCAGCGTTTCGGTGAGATGGAGGTTTGGGCACTGGAAGCCTACGGTGCTTCCAACATCCTGCAAGAGTTACTGACCATTAAGTCGGATGATATCGTAGGACGTGCTAAGACTTACGAAGCAATTGTGAAAGGCGATAACATTCCTAAAGCCGGAACTCCGGAATCATTCAACGTATTGGTTCATGAGTTACGAGGTCTGGGTCTGGAACTGACTTTCGATAATACCGAAAAATTGAACTAAACTAAAATGGATAGGGAAGCGGTTGTTACCAAATCGCTCTCCCGTTCAAAAGTTTGATTGAATCAATTATTTAAATAATTAGAGCGAAGAGTTTTTAGTATTCCGAGCTTCAATTCAAATAAAAATGGCAATAAAAAAAGATAATCGCCCAAAATCTGGTTTCGATAAAATCACGATCAGCCTTGCTTCCCCGGATAACATCCTGGATCGTTCTTATGGTGAGGTATTAAAGCCTGAAACGATTAACTATCGTACCTACAAACCTGAAAGAGATGGTTTGTTTTGTGAAAAAATATTCGGTCCTGTAAAAGATTATGAATGTTATTGTGGTAAATACAAGCGCATCCGCTACAAAGGGATCGTTTGTGACCGTTGTGGTGTAGAGGTTACCGAGAAAAAAGTACGTCGTGAGCGTATGGGTCACTTGAAATTAGTCGTACCTATCGTACACATCTGGTACTTCAAATCTTTACCTAATAAAATCGGTTACCTGTTAGGGACCAGCTCTAAAAAATTAGAAGCGATCGTATATTACGAAAGATATGTTGTATGCCAGGCCGGTGAAGCGGAAGAATTGATCCGTCAGAAATTAAACCTGAAAGACAGCGAAAATACTTACATGCAATTATTGTCTGAAGATGAGTACCTGGAGATCCAGGATGCTCTTTCTAAAGAGAACCAATATTTGCCGGATGAAGACGAAAACAAATTCGTAGCCAAAATGGGTGCTGAAGCCGTTCAGGACTTATTGGGCCGCCTGGATCTGGATAGTCTTTCTTACACATTACGTGCCGCTGCCGCTAACGAGACATCTCAACAACGTAAACAGGAGGCCTTAAAACGCCTTAGCGTTGTGGAAGCGTTCCGTGATGCCAACACCCGTATCGAGAACAAACCGCAGTGGATGGTAATGCAATATTTACCGATCATTCCACCGGAATTACGTCCTTTGGTTCCATTAGATGGTGGCCGTTTCGCGTCTTCTGATTTGAATGATCTTTACCGTCGTGTAATCATCCGTAACAACCGTCTGAAACGTTTGTTAGAGATCAAAGCACCTGAAGTAATCTTACGTAATGAAAAACGTATGTTACAGGAAGCGGTGGATTCCCTGTTCGACAACAGCCGTAAATCTAACGCCGTTAAAGCAGAAGGTGGCCGCGCCCTGAAATCCCTTTCTGATGTACTGAAAGGTAAACAAGGTCGTTTCCGCCAGAACTTGCTCGGTAAACGTGTGGATTACTCCGGTCGTTCGGTAATCGTTGTAGGACCGGAAATGCAATTGCATGAGTGTGGTATTCCTAAAGATATGGCGGCTGAATTGTTCAAACCGTTCATCATCCGTAAATTAATTGAAAGAGGTATCGTTAAAACCGTTAAATCGGCTAAGAAATTAGTAGAAAGAAAAGAGGCGGTAGTTTGGGATATCCTGGAAAACGTACTGAAAGGTCACCCGGTTATGTTGAACCGTGCCCCTACGCTCCACAGGTTATCAATCCAGGCCTTCCAGCCCAGGATGATCGAAGGTAAAGCGATCCAGTTGCACCCGCTGGTGTGTTCGGCGTTCAATGCGGATTTCGATGGTGACCAGATGGCGGTTCACGTACCTTTAAGCAATGCAGCAATCCTGGAAGCGCAGATGTTAATGCTGGCTTCTCACAATATCCTTAACCCGCAAAACGGTACGCCGATCACCCTGCCTTCCCAGGACATGGTATTAGGTCTGTACTATTTAACGAAAGGTAAGAAAACCAATGACCAGGAAACGATCAAAGGTGAAGGTAAAGCGTTCTACTCTGCAGAAGAGGTAATCATTGCCCATAATGAAGGCCAGGTAGATATGCATGCCTGGATCAAAGTGAAAGCTAATGTGCGTACCAAATCCGGTGAGCTGGAATACAAACTGATCGAAACTACAGTAGGTCGCGTATTGTTCAACCAGGTAGTACCTGCCGAGAATGGTTATGTAAACGCTTTATTGACCAAGAAATCTCTGCGGGAGATCATCGGTGCGATCCTGAAAAATACGAATATCCCTACTACGGTTAAATTCCTGGATGATATCAAGCGTTTAGGATACCGTACGGCCTTCAGAGGTGGGCTGTCGTTCAACATTAACGACCTTACCATCCCGGATATCAAAGAAAAATTGGTTGCCGGTGCTCAAATGGAAGTAGATGAAGTTTGGGAAAACTATAATATGGGTCTGATCACGAATAACGAACGTTACAACCAGATCATCGATATCTGGTCGCGTGTAGATACACGGGTAACCGAAACATTGATCAACGAGATGGCTGCTGACAAACAAGGATTCAACTCCGTATACATGATGCTGGATTCCGGGGCCCGTGGTTCCAAACAGCAGGTAAAACAGTTGGCCGGTCTGAGGGGATTGATGGCGAAACCGCGTCGTTCCGGCTCTACCGGTTCTGAGATCATTGAAAACCCGATCTTGTCTAACTTTAAATCAGGCCTGTCGGTTTTAGAGTACTTTATCTCTACCCACGGTGCGCGTAAAGGTCTTGCGGATACCGCCCTTAAAACAGCGGATGCGGGTTACCTGACCCGTCGTCTGGTGGACGTAGCACAAGATGTGGTGATCAATACCGAAGACTGTGGTACCTTACGTGGTCTGGCAACATCTGCATTAAAAGACAACGAGGAGATCGTAGAACCATTATTCGACCGTATCCTGGGCCGTACTTCATTGCATAACGTGTATCACCCGATCACAGATGCATTGATCGTAAGCGCGGGTGTGGAAATCGATGAGGATATCGCGAACGAGATTGAAGAGTCTGGTATCGAAACGGTAGAGATCCGTTCTGTGCTGACTTGTGAGGCTAAACGCGGGGTATGTGCGAAATGTTATGGTAAAAACCTGGCTACAGGTTATATGACCCAGAAAGGTGATGCGGTAGGTATCATCGCGGCACAGTCCATCGGTGAGCCGGGTACACAGTTAACACTACGTACCTTCCACGTGGGTGGTACGGCGAACTCTTCTGCGATCGAGTCTAACTTGTTCGCTAAGTTTGACGGTACTGTTCAATTCGATGGTCTGCGTACGGTTAAAGCCATCAATGATGAGGGAGAAGATGTACAGATCGTTATCGGTCGTACAGGTGAGTTGAGAGTTGTTGATGTGGAGCAGGACAGGTTATTGAATACCCACAACATTCCTTACGGTTCTACGCTGAAAGTGAAGAACGGTCAAACGATCAAGAAAGGTGATGTGATCTGTTCATGGGATCCGTTCAATGCCGTTATCATTGCTGAGATCGATGGGGTGGTAGACTTCGAAAACGTAATCGAAGGCGTTACTTATCGTGAAGAGGCGGATGAGCAAACCGGTCACAGAGAGAAAGTAGTAATCGAAACTAAAGATAAAACCAAGATCCCTTCTATCCTGATCAATGGTAAAGAAGTGAAGGAATACAACTTACCGGTAGGGTCACACATCGGGGTTAAAGCCGGTGATAAAGTGAAATCCGGACAGGTAATCGTTAAGATCCCACGTGTTATGGGTCGTTCTAAGGATATCACAGGGGGTCTTCCTCGTGTAACGGAACTGTTCGAAGCACGTAATCCTTCCAATCCGTCCGTAGTAGCAGAGATCGATGGTGTAGTAAGCTTCGGTAATATCAAGCGTGGTAACCGTGAGATCGTGGTAGAAAGCCGCGAAGGACTGGTTAAAAAATACCTGGTACCACTGACCCGCCAGATCACGGTACAGGATGGTGACTTTATCAAAGCCGGTAACCCGCTGTCTGATGGCGCCATCACGCCAAGCGATATCCTGGCGATCAAAGGACCGAACGCGGTACAGGAATACTTGGTCAACGAGATCCAGGAGGTTTACCGCTTACAGGGGGTAAAAATCAATGATAAGCACATCGAGGTGATCGTTCGCCAGATGATGCGTAAAGTGGCTGTTCAGGATCCTGGTGATACCAAATTCCTGGAAGATGATACCGTTGATAAAAACGATATCCTGGAAGAAAATGACTGGATCTTTGACAAGAAAGTCATTACGGAAGCCGGAAATTCTGAGAAATTTGCACCGGGCCAGATCACTACCTTACGCGAGATCAGGGAAGAAAACAGCTTATTGCGCCGTGCCGATAAGAAATTAGTAGAATTCCGCGACGCGGTACCTGCGACTTCTTCTCCATTGCTGCAAGGGATTACCAAAGCCTCTTTGGGTGTACCAAGCTGGATCTCTGCGGCATCGTTCCAGGAAACTACGAAAGTATTGTCTACTGCAGCGATCACCGGTAAATCGGACAACCTGATGGGTCTGAAAGAAAACGTAATTACAGGTGGCCTGATTCCTGCAGGTACCGGTATGCGTGACTTCAACGACATGGTAGTAGGTTCTAAAGAAGAATACGAATTGTTACTGAACAACAGGGATGTACTTGAGTTTGACGACGAAGAGTAATTTCCGGAAGAATGGATAAAAAATAAAAAGCGGCTCAATTGAGCCGCTTTTTATTTTTGTTAAAGATAGGTTAACAGAGGTCTATATGTCCGATTAGAAAAAAATGAACAGATATTTGCACGACTATACTTGTTATTTACCAATAAAAAATCGATAACCATGATCAAAAACTATTTGCTAGCCGCAGCTATTGCCTTATTACCTATCGCCTCTTTTGCCCAGGAAGCGGACGACGGATATGAACTGAGGGCCAATGAAAAACAAGGTTGGATCATCGACAAAAAAGGGAATAAAATAGAAGGGGTTGTAAAGCTGATGGGCTCTGCAGAATCACCCTGGATCAACCAGAAAAAAGTAAAGTTTATCGCCAATACGGATATAGATCCCGCTAAAAAACGCCAGAAGCTGAAAGTAATGGATGTGGACGACCTGAAAGGTTACGCGGCTTATGACGGCGATGTGTTACGGGAATTTGAGTTAATCAAGTATACCAATAAACGAGAAGCTTCAAGAGCCGGTGGTGGCCTGGGTGGCGATATAAAAGCGATTAAAAACTTATCCAACACTACTTACATTGCGGAAACAATCGTGAAGGGACCTATTACCGTCTACAAGTTGTATGGGATGCCTACGGCAGTGGCCGTGGGTAAACGACAGGTAGAGGAGATGGAAGCAGACCTGAATCGTATCCGTAACAGCCCGAGTATATTGGTGTCCAAGAATGGTGGTAAGATCGAAGAGCTGAACACCAGTGACATGAAAAAGTTTACTGAAGACTGCGATTATGTGCGTAAAAAAATGCTGAATAGCGAATACCCCAGCTATAACCCGGAAAAAGAAGAAAAGAAGCGCAGTAAAATGGCGCATTAATAAAAAGCGAAGCAGAGTTGGATGGCTTTAAAATCCAAAATATGGCCTTGGAAATCTTTAACGATTACAATGCCAATTGCGGCTCATAGGTCAAACAACTGAGAATAGTGCTACAGGCGGCTCCCGCAGGGAGCCGCCTGTATGTTTTGAAATTCTTAATAAAATATTCTTAATATATCGCCGGCTTCAAGCTTTATGGTTGAAAAGAATTATTTTTAACCTTCACTAAATTTCATTTATGTTCAAAAACTTTTACAATTTCAGAAATAGTACCGAAGAAAACGTCGAGTTAGAGACTGCCGATACGCCGGCACAAGGTCATTTGGGACGTTCCATTACCTACAGCATGCTGGCGCTGGGTTTGGTTATCGCATTTGCTTATGTGCTAAAGCCTATACTCGTACCTGTATTGTTTTCTTTCATCATTGCTGCATTATTATACCCATTATGCCGGCGACTCGAACGCTGGGGCTTTAGTCGTATTATGGCTTCCCTGACTGCTTTAATAGTGGCCATCCTTGTGTTGGCCGGACTGATCTATTTGCTGGTCTCCCAGTCCATCAACATCGGGCAGGATGCTTCAGAAATTGTCGGTAAAATCGAAGAAGTATTAAAAGATGCCGAAGGGTGGGCCAATGAAAAATTAAATTTATCCCGGACACAAATCATCCAGAGTGGCAAACAGCAACTCGAAAAAGTAATGCCGGGCGTCGGCGCTGCAGTGACCACCTTTTTCGGTTCCCTGGGTAATTTTTTTTCCATGGGTATTCTCGTTCCGCTGCTGATATTTTTCTTGTTATATTACCGTGAGTTCTTTAAAGCTTTTTTTGTAAAGGCAATCGGCCGGGAACATAAAGAGAAAGTGGAAGCGACTATGTCTAAAATGCATGGCGCTATTAAGAATTACATGGGCGGCTTGTTGATGGTGATGGGTATCGTAGCCATTTTAAACAGTGTCGGACTGATGATCATAGGCATTGAATACGCCTGGTTTTTTGGCATCATGGCCTCTTTACTGATGTTGTTGCCTTATATTGGTATCGCGATCGGTTCCATCCTGCCGGCACTCTTTGCACTCGCGACTAAAGACAGCTATTGGTATGCATTAGGTATCATCGGCTGGTTCCAGGTGGTGCAGATACTGGAAGGTAACTTCATTACCCCCAATATAGTAGGCGGCAAAGTCAGTTTGAATCCCTTGGTGTCCATATTATCTATTTTCCTGTTCAGTATGCTGTTTGGCTTTGCGGGATTAATCCTGGCGCTACCATTGATGGCGGTACTGAAAGTGGTCTTCGATGCCGTACCGCAATTGCAGCCCTATGGATTTTTATTCAGCGAGCCGGGTGACCGTTTCCTGAAAACAGAAAGGCAGCAATTAAAGGCTGCTAAAAAGCAAAACGCGGCAGGATCCCAAAAGGACTGATATGTAGGCGGTACCGATAGGGTGTAATAAACATTTTTATTTTATTCTTGTTTCCGCTTATATTTACAGGGCCATTTGGTGACAAAACACGGAATAGCTTTATGGAAACCAGACAGTATAAAAACAATAAGGATATTATCGTCACCTGGACCCCCTCAAAATGCGTTCACGCAGGGATTTGCGTTAAGACCTTGCCGGATGTCTACCACCCGGAAACAAAACCTTGGTTGCGACCGGAATATGCTGCTAAGGAGGCTTTGATCGCCCAGATCGATCGTTGTCCCTCAGGAGCTTTAGGCTATATTTTGCCCTTAGGGGAGACTGCCGACCGGAAAGGTAAATAGCAGCTTGCTACCGGTAAATTATGCCGGAGCCGGGAGTGTGAAACTTTAACCAAAATTATTTCAGTTATTTAATTTATCTCCTAACTTAGAGGTATTAAAATCTTATTTTATGCACAAAACTATTATAGCTGTTTACGAACACCAGGCGGAAGCCATTAAAACAGTAGAAGATTTAAAAACTAACGGATTCAGTAAGAAACATATTACGATACTGGGTAAGTTGGATGCAGACGATGAAATGGGGTCGAAGACGATTAGTACCGCAACTAAGGGTGTAGGAGCCACTTTAGCCATCAGTGCAGCCACAGGCGCGCTGGCTGGTGTAGGTTTGATCGCAATTCCCGGTTTAGGGTTTCTTTACGGTGCCGGCGCTTTAGTAGGGGCTATAGTGGGATTTGATTTTGGCGCGCTGGCCAGCGGCGTAGTAGCTAACTTGCTGCTGGACGGGGAGAAAAGCAGGATCACAGATGCCTATGACGAAGAACTAAGGGCGGGCAATACCCTTGTAGTTCTGAGACTTAGTCCCGACGCGGCAGACTAGGCAATGGAATTGGTGAAAGCGAACGCCAATTATAAAGATCTTCAAATGCACTAAGAGATATAAAGCCAGGTAATCGCTACCTGGCTTTATACATTTAACAGCTGTACCAGGCTAAAGTAAATAAGATATTCGTCGTGCTATCCTTTATGCATGCAGTAAATTATTGCTTAAGGATTTTCTGTAAATGCAGCTGCCCGTCGTTGGTAATCAACTGAACCATGAACAGACCGGCGGGAAGACTAGCTGTATTAAACCGGTATTGGCTGGTATTATGGCGTACTGACGGCTGTTGTAGCACCAGGCGTCCGTTCACATCCCATATTTTTATCCCGTTCAGCACCTGCTGACTCCGGACAAATAAATCTTCCCGGACCGGGTTAGGAAATATTTCCGGTATAAAAGTAGCGGCAGCTTCCTGCGGTTTGACACTTGTTGCCCCTGAAATGTGTACCGTATCGGTAAAGGTACTGGTATAGCTGCAGTTCGCCTGTTGCGCCGTTAAAGCTACGATATAAGTGCCATTGCCGCTGTAAGTATGGCCGGGTGCTGCCAGGCTGCTGCTATTGCCATCCCCGAAGTCCCAGGTATATTGACTGGCATTAATAGACTGGTTGGTAAAATTTACCGTTGCACCACTTACGTTACCGGACCATTGAGCCACGGGCAGGTTGTCAAATCGCGTCCAAAACGGCAGGCTGTCAAAAACAATAATTTTACTGTTGTTTTTTATAATCGCGGCATCAGCTGCGTTTAATGTGAAGCTATAGTTGGTCACGGCCGGGTCTTTGCCAAACAGCACGGCGAAAAAGGTGCAGGCGGCTGCAAATGAACCGTTG
>CAXYKQ010000052.1:0-4122 GCA_964277835.1 uncultured Edaphocola sp.
TCTAAACCAATCTGCAAACTGCTGGGTATGCCTATATGGAGCAATTCGCGGATACTTTTCTTTTTTAATTGCCATTGCTCTGTACGCAAAGACATGTAAGGCCGGTAAATCCGGTGCGTAAAGATAATGTAGGCCAGTATCAGAAAAATGACGGTGCGGGTAATCAAGGTACCGTAGGCAGCACCCACCATTTCCATTCTCGGGAAACCCCAGTTACCGAATATGATCAGCCAGTTGATAAAAACATTCAGCGGTAAAGACAGTACAGACAGGAGCATAGCCGTGCGCGTGTACTCCAGGCCGTCCGTAAACTGCTTCAGGGTCATGAACAGCAGCATAGGAATGATGGAGATTCCCATTACCCTGAGGAAGGGTTGTGCCAACCGGGCTATTTCCTCATCCTGGCCCAAGTGAAACAGTATATCCTGGCCAAGCTCGAGCCCTCCTGAGATCAACACCGCGGCCGTCGCACAAAGCCAGAAACCATTGTAAAAATAATGGGAGATAGCGCCCTCATCTCCTCTTCCTTTCGCCATAGATACTAATTGAGATACGGACATGGTAATCCCGATCCCCAATACAAAAGGAATATTGATCACGCTCAAGGCCAAAGCAGCTGCAGCGACCTGCTTATAGCTGTCTCCGCCCAATGCGCCGATCATCGCCGTATCGATAATATGCAGCAACATCTGCGCCAATTCGCCAAAGATCAGTGGCAAAGCTAATTTTATCGTCTTCCCGGATTCAATTTTAAGCGACATAGCATTACGTTCATTTAATTATTTTAAAGTTAAAGCCACAACAAAAAAGGCTATACGCTATTACCCGTATAACCTTTCCTGTATGCTGCTCAGGCACCATCGTTTTTATCAGAGGCCTAAGATATAAGAGAAAATTAAGGGTGCAACGATCGTGGCATCACTCTCTACAATATATTTCGGGGTGTTGATGTCTAACTTACCCCAGGTAATTTTTTCATTAGGTACGGCGCCGGAATAAGAACCGTACGAAGTGGTAGAATCAGAGATCTGGCAGAAATAAGACCAGAAAGGCACATCATGCCACTCCAGGTCCTGGTACATCATCGGCACCACACAGATCGGGAAATCGCCCGCGATACCACCGCCGATCTGGAAGAACCCGACCCCTTTTCCACCGGAGTTAGCACGGTACCATTCGGTGAGATAGATCATGTAATCAATACCGCCTTTCACGGTGCTTACTTTCAACTCACCTTTGATACAATAGCTGGCGAAGATGTTGCCGGTAGTACTATCCTCCCATCCGGGGCAGACGATCGGCAGGTTCTTTTGTGCAGCAGCAACGATCCAGGAATCTTTAGGATCGATCTCGTAGTATTGCTCCAACACACCACTGTTCACGACCTGGTATAAAAACTCATGCGGAAAATAGCGCTCTCCTTTAGCTTCGGCATCTTTCCATACTTTTTCCAGGTGAGCCTGCAAACGGCGAAAGGCTTCTTCTTCCGGTATACAGGTATCAGTTACGCGGTTATAGTGGTTTTCCAGCAGGTCCCACTCATCTTGCGGCGTCAGGTCACGGTAGTTCGGCACCCGTTTGTAATGGGAATGCGCCACCAGGTTCATTACATCTTCTTCCAGGTTGGCGCCGGTACAGGAGATAATTGCAACTTTATCCTGGCGAATCATTTCTGCAAGAGAAATACCTAATTCCGCCGTACTCATCGCTCCAGCCAGGGAGATGAGCATTTTACCACCTTCGTTTAAATGGGCTTCGTAACCTTTGGCCGCATCTACTAAAGCGGCTGCATTGAAATGTCTGTAATGATGCTCTATAAACTGGGAGATCGGACCTTTGCTCATTTTATATTCTTTATTTAGTATTATGTTTAATTAACCCGGCAAAATTAAGCGAAATAAATCAAATGGTATTTTACAAATGATAAATTCCTAATAATAAAACAACACTATGCCCGGAAATGAGGAAAGTCCCTGCAGCTCTATCATCATCAAGATTTCCCGCTTTATTTTCCATTCAAGATTTCATTTAAAATGCTACTTTTGACAGATCGTTGACCCAACAAAACACATTTATATGTCTGTACATAGTGAAATAAAACGAGTGACCACCCATAGCTTGCTGAAGATGAAACAGAACGGGGAGAAGATATCCATGATCACCGCTTATGACTATGCCTTTTCAGGAATTTTTGATGAAGCAGGTATCGACGTTATCCTGGTGGGCGATTCGGCCTCAAATACTATGATGGGCTATGAAACCACGCTGCCGATCACTTTAGACCAAATGATCTTTATGGCCGGTTCTGTGGTGCGTGGGGCAAAAAGAGCTTTTGTTGTTTGCGATTTGCCCTTCGGCTCTTACCAGGGCGATAGTAAAGAGGCCTTAAAATCTTCTATCCGTATCATGAAAGAAGCCGGTGCACATGCGGTGAAGCTCGAGGGGGGTAAGGAGATCTGTGACTCTATTTCCCGGATTGTTTCTTCCGGCATACCGGTGATGGGTCACTTAGGTTTAACTCCGCAATCAATCTATAAATTCGGCACTTATTCTGTTCGTGCCAAAGAAGATGCGGAAGCAGAAGAACTCATCCAGAATGCTCATAAGGTGCAGGAAGCAGGTGCTTTTGCATTGGTGTTGGAAAAGATCCCGGCGAGCCTGGGGCAACGCGTCTCCGGGGAGCTCGATATACCCGTGATCGGTATCGGTGCGGGCATGCATGTAGATGGCCAGGTATTGGTGATGCATGATCTGCTGGGTATTACCAAAGATTTCTCCCCACGTTTTCTCAGGAGATATGCCAACCTACGAGACGATATCCGATCGGCCGCATCGCAATATGTCAGCGATGTGCGCAGCAAAGATTTCCCGAACGAGAAAGAACAATACTAATCTATAAGGTTATGGCGCGAAGCCCTATTTTGCGCCGTAACCTGCAATAGCTACAATCATGGTCAATACTCAGGTTTACTTATCCCTTTCTGAACGATTAAAAACGCAAAACACCACCCTTGTCGCTGTTTCCAAGCTAAAGACTGCTGCTGATATACAGGCAATGTATGCGCTCGGACAGAGAGATTTCGGAGAGAATTATGTACAGGAACTATTGGAGAAGGAAGTGGAATTACCTAAAGATATCCGCTGGCATTTTATTGGTCACCTCCAATCCAATAAAGTAAAATACATTGCACCATTCGTGCATCTAATCCATGGTGTGGACAGTTTGAAACTACTGCTGGAGATCAATAAACAGGGTAAAAAGCTTGGACGCGTGATTGATTGTTTGCTGCAAGTACATATTGCTACAGAAGATACTAAATTCGGTTTTGACAATACCGAGCTATTCCAGTTCGGAGCTTACTACGAAGCAAATAAAACAGAGCTATCTCATGTGCGCGTCCGCGGTATGATGGGCATGGCGAGCTTTTCGGAGGATAAAATACAGGTACGCAAAGAATTCAATGCATTGAAGCAGACGTTCGAGGTGCATAAAAGCAGCACCTTCCTTTTTGAACCAAGTTTCGATACCCTTTCTATGGGCATGAGCGGTGACTATGAGCTGGCTATTGCTGAGGGCTCCAATATGGTGCGCATAGGAAGTTTATTGTTTGGGAGAAGAGGATAAACTTAGTCCATACAAACTTTTCATTATTAATAACGCAGGCAATTCGCCTGCGTTATTTCATTATAATACATACTGCTGCATCAATCGCTCGACGGTGGCTTCCAGGTTATCGGCGTATCCCGGGTGGATCGGCGAGGTCTGAATAATAGTGCTCCTGTTGGCACTCAACCAACGAAAGCGGGAAGCTTTGTCCAGCTGCGCGATCGGCGACTTGCAGGATTTTTCACCTTTGGTAATTCTTTCCAGTCCCTGTAGTTGTGCCTGGATCAATGCGATATCTGCAAGCGGATCGAGGGCCAGGATCTTATCTTTGTCTACCACAAACCTCCCCGACAGGTAGTTCGCTTTTTTTGAATACAATAAAATACCGGCATTGATAAATTCGCCTCTTTCTACCCGCGGTACGATACGGATCACCGTATATTCATAGAGCTGTTTATCTTGCATCCATCGCCTGTTTTAGAAATTGAGCACTATGTTTCAGACGATCATTCAAG
>CAXYKQ010000053.1:0-2684 GCA_964277835.1 uncultured Edaphocola sp.
CGTCGGAGTCGTGCTTTTCTGTATGGTTCTTTTTAGGAAACTTTTTATTCATATATTTAAACTATGGCAAGGCCATTTTTATTTTTGTATTAAAGATTGGTTTGATCGACATTAGCTAGCTGGCCGCAGGCAGCATCAATATCCTTACCCCGGCTGCGTCTCAGGCGTGCATTTACGCGGTGTTTGGCCAGGTAATCCATAAAACGGTCGGTGACTGCTTCATTGGGCTTTTTAAAATCGGCCATTTCGATCGGGTTGTATTCAATGATGTTTACCAGGTCGGCCGGGATCTGGCGGTAAACTTTTACCAGCTCGGCTGCGTCTTCTAGGCTATCATTAAATTCAGCGAACAGGATATATTCTAAAGTAATTTCATTCTTCGTTTTCTGATAGAAGTAGTTCAACGATTCGATCAGCGTCTTCAGGTCATTACTTTCATTGATCGGCATGATCTCGTTTCGCTTGGCATCATTAGCCGCGTGTAAGCTCAGGGCTAATTTGAATTTCACGCCGTCATCGCCCAACTGCCGGATCATTTTGGACACTCCTGCGGTGGAGACCGTAATGCGGCGCGGGCTCATGCCCAGGCCTTCCGGGGAGGTAATGCGCTCAATCGCCTGCATCATGTTTTTATAGTTGAGCAAAGGCTCACCCATACCCATGAAGACAATATTGGTCAGTTTCTTATTGTATCTTTCCTGCGAAATGCTATCTATAAGGGTTACCTCGTCCACGATTTCATCCCAATCCAGGTTGCGCATACGTTTCATATATCCCGTAGCGCAGAATTTACAGCTCAGGCTACAGCCCACCTGCGAGGAGACGCAGGCCGTCATACGCTTATCGGTAGGGATCAAAACCCCTTCAACAAAACGGTCATCATGCAGGCGGAAACGGCTTTTTACCGTACCATCTTCACTGAACTGGCTATGGTCGATACTAACTTTGGGAATGTAAAATAAATCGTGCAGTTTGGCTCTTAACTCTTTGGAAATGTTACTCATTTCTTCGATAGAACCAATGTTTTTAACCCAAATCCAATCTTTGATTTGTTTAATCCTAAATTTTGGCTCACCCCATTCAGTAAGGGTTTGCTCCAGCACATCTACAGGTATGTGTCGCAGATTTTTCATCTGTGAATAATATTAAAGTGTAATTACAGTCTGCAAAGATACGGCTTTTTTATTATGTATTGTATTGATCCAATGCCTTTTTTAGCGCAGATTTAACGGCATTCTTCAATCTTGCTGGTTGAATCACCTCTACACCGGCGCCATGAGATAATATTTCGCTGATAAAATCCTGGCTTGGATAGAGGTTTAGTTGGATTAATAAACCTTTCTTATCATCATTCAGAATTTGTTGCGAATGGTGTAAAGGCATTGTTTTGATGTAGTTGCCGATCCCGTTTTTAAAGAGTAGGGTGATTTGTTCTACAGATTTAGCTTCCCCGTAAATGACGCCAAAAGCATTTTGAAAATAGGCTCCCGGCTTGAAATCTTTGTTTTTCCTGAATTTTTTAGTGGAAATGTTGACCTCTTCCATTCGGTCCAGGCCAAATGTTCTTATGGCGCCTTTAACACCGTCTTCCCCGATCACATACCACCTGTTTTTAAATTCTTTCAACAGCAAAGGCTTGATAATGCGGGATTCCGCTTGTTCCGCATCAAACTTGCGATAGCTGAAGCTTAGTTCTTTTTGTTGGGTGATCGCCTGCAGGATGCCCCTGAAATGTTCGATACCCTTTGGTTTCTGGTATTCCATCTGTACTGCATTCGGGATACTTTGGTTGAACTGTAGGGCATTAAAGGTATTGAAGGCCTCGATCAGTCTTGCCGGTACGGTTTCCATACCTTCTTCCTCTTCTATATAGTAGACTTTATCCTGTTCGTTATAAACGATGTCCAGTTTGAACAGGCTTAAGATGGCTGCCTTATCCCGCAGGAAAGTACGATTGGAAAGTGCGTACTTCTGCCCGTCTTGCTCGGCTTGTAGTTCCAGGTAGTTCTGGATGTCGGCCAGTGAGGCCGCGCGCTTCATCAATAATTGTACGATATGCAAATAACGCTGGAATACTTCAATCTGGGCCATAAGGTTGATCAATCTTTTGTGCTCAAAAATAATCAGAATTTCCTGCTTTTAAAAGAATGCCGGCCTGCTTATTTTATGCAGCGGTAAATAAAAGCCGCCCGAAGGCGGCTTTACTTAAATTTCGGTGTACTTGATGGTGACCACAGGGTTGGTCCGCGTCACTAATTTCAGATAGGGTTGAAAGGAAAGGATGTCCTGACTGTCTTTATACGCAAAGTCAAATTCCTGTATATAACCTGAAGGGAATTGGCCGGCATGGTCCAGCAGTTCCGGGAATTGTTCTATATAAGCTTTCCGTTGCTTCTGCTTCAATGTCGTTTTCCAATGCTTCATGGCGTCATACCGCGACAGCCTCCTGCCGGCGCCATGCGCACAGGAATTTAGGGCGGCAGCTGTAGCAAGGCTGTCATTTGTCTTCACCAAAAGACTACCCCTGGACATGGACAGCGGGATTACTGCTGTACTACCAGGCATTAATTCCGTACTCCCTTTACGGTGCAGTATCCGCCTGGTTTCGAATTTCAGGTGGTTGTGCCTAGAGTCTGATAACTCAAAAGGAGTACCGTTTAAGGAACCGCGGTGTTCCGTTTTGC
>CAXYKQ010000054.1:0-4561 GCA_964277835.1 uncultured Edaphocola sp.
CAGGTTATTCAGGTCTTGCAATTGTTTTCGCAGCATAGCCTGTTGCTGCGCCAGGCGGGCCACCTGCTCTGCCTGGCCTTCCGAGCCCCCGGACTGGCCGCTTTGACCCTGGCTGTTACCTCCCGGCTGTTTGCCTTGTTGTTGACCGCCCTGTTGCTGCCCGCCGCCTTCCTGGCCTTGTTTCATGCCGTTCAGGCCCTTACCCATCTCCTGCTGACCGGTGATGATATCCTTCATCATCCCGGAACCCGAACTTTGTCCTTTTCCTTTTTGCGGTTTCCCCGACGAGCCGCTTCCGGAGCCGGATGAAGATTGCTGCATGAGGTTAGCTAATAATTCATTAAGCAGTAAAGCCAGGTTATTGGCGGCTGTCATTGCGTATTGCTGATGCGTGAGTGCTTCACCTGTTCTTTTGGCTTCCAGTGTGCTCAGTGCCTGTGCTATGCGGTTGTCGAGGTCTGCAGTCTCTTTATTAATGGTAGCTGCTATCTGGAAAATTCTTTTACTTAAAGAGAAAAGACTGTCCTTGATCATGGCCGTATTATTTTTTAGCCTGTTTTGCTCTTTGGTTAACGCAACATATTGCGGGCTGCCGGTATTGGTCCTGCGTAATTTGTTCATCAATTCCTCCTGGTCAAACGAGAAGCGGATGAGGTTAGTAAGCAACTGCCGGGTGGCCTTTATATCCAGCTCTACCTGTTCCATATCCATGCTCCCGGACATTCCCGCCATTTTTTTACTCATTTCAGCCAGTTTGTTCTTGGCCTGCTGTTGCGATTCTTTTGCAGCAGATTTTTTATTTTGTTGTAACTGCTCGCTACTTTCTTCCATGTCTCCTGCCGCATCTTTTCCCTGCTCTTTTACGGCCTCCATATCTTTAAGTTCCTGGGGCTTTTCCAGTTTTTCATTCTGGGCCGCAATTTTTTCAGCACCTTCTTTCATCACTTTTTCCAGCTCTTTTTTAAGCGCATCCTGCTCTTTTTTCAGTGCTTCGTTCGACTGTTGTCCCTTATCCGTTGCTTCTTGAATTTTATTTTGTTTTTCAGCCAGCTGCTCCAGTTGTTTGGCCATGTTTTCCATGTTCAGCTGCATTTCCAGCTTTTTCATCAGCTCCTGTAGTCGTTCCATGTCCATCTGGAAGAGCTTGTTTTTTTGCTCCATCTGTTGCATCTGCTGCATTTGATTTTGCTGATTTTTTTGTTGCAACATTTCCTGCAGCTTTTGTAATTGCTCTTCCAGTTGTTTATCTTTTAAATTATCGATCTGCTCTTTTATAGCCTCTTGTTTTTCTTTGAAATCTTCACTCAGGTTTTTGGCATCGGCTTGTTTCTGCTGTTCTTCAAATCGCTTTTTTAAGTTTTCCAGGTTTTGTTTGATCTGCAGGTTTTTGTCCAGCATGGACTGCATTTTCTGAGTTCTTTCCCAGCTGGAGCTGTTCTGGTCCATCAGTTCTTTTTGCATATCTTTAAATTCTTCCCGCAGCGCTTCAGCTTGTGCTGCACTGGTGCTCATGCTGGCATTCATCTTTTCCGCGTTTTCCGTCATGGCTTTGTCCATTTCGTATAGTGCCGGTGCTTTCCAGCTCATTACCTGGCTGCGTTTGCTTTTGCTGCCATTCACCGCGTCATTGTCCCATACCTCGACGAAGTAGTTGACCTGCTGTCCCGGCGCCAGGCGCAGCGTACCGACGTCAAAATAATGGGTGAATTGTACGACCTGTGCCCCTGATTTCAAAGCGGTGCTTCCGGTTTTAATCACTTTTTGATTCTGGTCGACCACCTGGTATACGAAAAGGTTTTGGCGGATAAGGTAATCGTCACCGGCAGTGCCTGTAACCAGGATTTGCTGGGCCAGGGTAGAGTCTTTAAGCACCTGGATGTCTACCTGGGGATATTGGTCTTCTATGACCTGTACATTATACTTAAGGGTGTCTGCCTGCGCCTGTTGCTGATTAGATAAAATCAGGTAATAGGGTAGGCTCGAAATGAAGGTTACAGCAGCTGAGAATTTGTCATTGTTTTTTACGAAGGACTGGTCAACTGATCCTGCAAGTACCCGGATCGCGTCGGTATGGGCGGCTTGTACATTCCAGGTAATGGTGGTGCCGGAAGGAACACTGATGTCGGAAAGTCCCTGCAGCACTTCACCAGGTTTGCCGGTATAAGCCGGGTAGTTCAAGGTCATCTGCATTTGTTGCAGCTCCGGCCTGAGCTTTACCTTCAAGGTATAAGGCGCTGTGTAATAATCAGCCGCATACAGGCGAAACCGGATATCCTTGTACACTTTCTCAAACGTATAGGTATAAATTCCCGGCTTCTCCACCTGCATCTCAATCTGCTCCCCGTCTATATCTACGAACATTTGCTGCGGTAGTTTTTCCCCTTTGAACTGTGCCCGGAGCGTAAAGGATTGACCTTGGACAAGTTCAAAACTTTTATTCAAGATATCAAAACTAAAAGGAGCGGGTTTGGCAAACAGAACCGAGGGCTGTGCCAGGCGGTAACCACCTTCCGTAAATATCTTAGGTGCAAAAATAAAGATCAGCAGACCAGCCAGGACAGGAAGGGCCAGGTAGGGCAAATATTTCCTGTTTTTCTTTAAATCTACCGCATTGCCAAATGATAGTACAGAGATCTTGCCTGCTCTCTGGTCGATACTCGCCGCGATCAGCTCCTGGCTTTCAAAAGTGCTTGCGGGCTGTTTCTTCAGCTGCAATACGTTCAATAGTTTATCTTCAACTTCCGGGAAAAAATCACCGATAATTGCAGCGGCCTGTTCATGACTGATTACTTTCCCCAGTTTTCTTAATTTCAGTAATGGCAGGACCACCCACATTATCAAGGCAAAAAATCCCAGGCTAAGCAGGAATACTAATAAAGTCCATTTCACCCGTATAGAGAAATAGAAGAAATATTCTCCTACCGTAACTAATAGCACATACAACAATATCGCGGCCAGGAAGATCATGCTCCCCCTGATCAATTGGTTGAGGTAGTATTTCCGGATAAAGGCGTCTAACTTTTGTATGATGATATCGTAGTGGCTCATTGGGCTTTCAAAAAGGCATCTGAGTTCAAATATAATGGATTTGTGTCAAGCAGACGGGTACATTTCTCAATTTCCTTTAGCGGCACCATTTGTCTAAAACGTATTGAAACATTGCCGGGCGCTTATTTAAAATCGATTCCTGTACCATGTTTTCGATCCATAGCGGCCCGGCAGAAAAGCCTTTTGTACCCAAACCATTACAAATACCTATGTCCGGGAAAATCGGATGCCAGCCGATGAAAGGAATTTGCCCTGCGGTAGTAGGCCTTTTGGCACAGAAATGCTCCTCAACTTCAAAATCATACTGCAGCCAGCTTTTCAGTTGGGCTATGGTTTGCCGGGCCCATTCCCGGTCAGGGACCATATCGTCGTAGGTCCATAAATAATTGCTGCCACACCAAAAGGTATCACCGGCCCGGGGCAGGAGCCTTAGTTTATCTTTTTGATAGATGTAGTCCCGGTCCAGTTGCGCCGACCGGATCAGCAATACATCGCCGCGGTTCTGCGTGAAACGCAGTTGCGCGAAGAGCGGGGAGTCCTGGGCAGCAACCCCGTTGCAGAAGATAATTTTGCTGTATGCTTTATCTTGGTATTTGAAGGGGCCGTCCAGGCTATTGAGCTGTGCAGCGTCAAACAAGTCATTGGTAATGTATTGACGCTGTTCCAGGAATATGCGCCACTTTTTCAAAAGCAGTGCATTATCCACCAGGGCAACGGCCCCGTAAGGTTCAAACTGCTTCTGTTCCCGGAAGGCGTTTAAAATATGCTCCGGAATAGCGCTGTTATCGACCGCATCTTCTTCTGTGCATAATAAAAGGGGGGTATTACGGATTATTTTTTTCCCGATCAGTGTTTCCAGTTGCTCATATTTACCGCGCGCCACCTCGTACATCTGGTTCCTGCGGCTAATGCCTTTGATCGTCCTGCCGGAATATGGATTCAGTACGGCGCCGGAGGCCCAGCTTGCAGTGCTTTGATCCACCTGGTCGATCACATGAAAAGGAATCCCGGCATTGAACAGTTCAAAACTTAATAAAGTTCCCGCAATGCCTTGTCCGATAATTAGAATAGGGGCTGTTGAATGCATAAAAAATGCCGGCTTGGTGCCGGCAAATTTAGTCAATTAAAAAGGTTATTTCCACTTTCCCGGGAGGATAACCGGTTTTCCCTTCAGGAGATTCCTGTTGTCTTTATATTTTCTAAGCTCTTCATCGAGGAATTTGGCAACATAACCAAAAACGATCAGGTCATCTATCCACCCTAAAACCAGGATATAATCCGGGATCAGGTCAATCGGCCAGATCATGTAGGCTAAAGCAATAATGAACAGGAATAATCGTCCTATGGGCATTTTATACTTTCCTGCAAATACATCTTTAAACATAGGCAGTATTACCGGTGCCTTGGTGAGCACGTTAAAAATACTGCGTACGCGTTTAAAAGGCGTGAATACTTTACTTTTCAATTTTTTAAAAATTTAATGATATCTATTAGATATAAAATTAAACTTTAG
>CAXYKQ010000055.1:0-6970 GCA_964277835.1 uncultured Edaphocola sp.
TAATTGGACAACGATAACGAGCGTGGGGGATAAAAAAGTGATTTATTACGCCAATAAACCACTGCCCGAGCCTGATGATGAGAAGGCGCAGAATAAATTATATGAATACCTGGATGCTAACGAGATCCGGCCCGCGGTAGTGATCCACAGGGGGCACAGTTACCACCTCGAAGGTTCGCTGCAAGGTTTGACCCCGGATGTGAAAATCGTCATGTTGGGTTCCTGCGGCGGGTTCCACAACCTGGCTAATGTATTGGATAAAGCGCCGGATGCACACATTATTTCTACCAAGCAGATCGGTACTTATATGGTCAATGATCCGATTATCCGTAATATGAACGAATACCTGCTGGCCGGAAAAAGAGTGGACTGGCTGGAAATGTGGCAGAACCTCGGTAAGTTTTTTGCCAGTAAGAGCGCCCGGGAGAAAGAGTTGTTCAGCGACTATATTCCACCGAATAAAAATCTGGGCGCGATATTTATCAAAGCATACCGTAAAATGGAACTTTCAGGCCAAAGTTAATCTCGAGGAAATATTAATCGATACGGGGGTGTCGCGCGACACCCCCTTTTTTATATTTTATCCTGATTCATTCTTATTTACCCGTCTCAGATTTGGAAAGAAAATACCTATGCAATAACTTTATTCAAAAATAACCTATGCGGAAATCAAAAGAAATACAGCTGTCAAAGATCAGTACACGGGCGCCTAAAGACCTGAGTAAGGCAGAGATAAAGGAAAATGTATTGCCCAAAATGTACGCCGAGATCGATGAGTTACAAAACTTGTTATACGCAGAAAGCAAGCACAGCCTGCTGATCATTATACAAGGTATGGATGCCAGCGGCAAAGACGGCCTCGTGCGGGATGTCTTCAGTAATGTCAACCCTAATGGCGTAGTGGTACATTCATTTAAAGTACCTACCGAGCAAGAACTTTCCCATGATTTCCTTTGGCGTATCCATTCCAAAGTACCGGCTAAAGGTATGATCCATGTGTTTAACCGGTCCCAATATGAAGATGTCCTGGTGACGAGGGTACACGGCATTGTTTCCGATGAGCTGGCGGAAAAACGAATGAAGGCGATCAATGATTTTGAACAATTACTGACAGAACATAATAATACTACAGTACTTAAGTTCTACCTGCATATCTCTCCTGGAGAGCAAATGGAGCGCTTGAACGAGCGCCTGACGATGCCCAGTAAGATGTGGAAATACAACCAGGCTGATATTATAGAAGCGCAAAGCTGGGACCGTTATATGGGCTATTATGAAGAGGTATTTGCTCATTGCAATGCAGTGCCCTGGCATATTATTCCTTCCGACCAGAACTGGTATAAATGCTACCTCGTTGCCGATAAAATATTGAAAACACTCCGGAGCTTTGATATGAAATACCCGGGTTTGAAAAAGTAAATGTTGCGACTAATGAAGCGATTTTTTTTATGCGTTTGTCTGTTGGGCCTATTAATGCCGGCTTACGGGCAGGAGCTGTATGAGCTGTTCGAAAGCTATAATACAGTATCTAATAAAACCAGGAACAAAGCATTATTGAGCACAGAAGTCTGGATGAGCGCTAACGGAGCAAAAAGCATATTGACGAAAAAGGAGTATTTTAATTCCCGGGGTTTACCGGATAGTATTGTACTGTTTGATGACGGGGCTACAGGCTGCCGGTATTTATTTCATTACGATGAAAAGGACCGTGTGGTCAGGATCTCGGGTAATGAGTATGCAATCCGGAAAAGAAACGAATTCATATATATGGATGATCACCGTACGATCCACAGCTATATCAGTTCAGGTGATAGCTTGACGTTATTCCGCACGAAACATAACATATTTAAAGCCGGGAAACCGATCCGGGATTTTACCCTTGATGGTTCCAGTAAGGATACCATTGAGTTGATCTACTATAATGAAAGTGGAAAGAAGCAGTATGCAAAGTATCAATCAAGGGATGGCTTTATAAGAGCGTATACTTTTGACTGGAATGAAGATGATACACGTGCAGTTACTTTTGAGTTGGACAAAGGCAAACGCATATTAAACGAAATATGCTATTATGACACCAAAGGCAACCTGCTGAAAAGAATGGAAGCTGATAATGTCACCTTGGTAGCCGGTTTTGAGTATGATAAAGAGAGTAAGATGATAACTTCTACGTTCTCTTCTTATAAAAATGATTATGTTTATGACGAAAAGGGGTACCTGAAAACAATACGCTCGGAAAATGTTATCCAATCAAGCATTGATAAGAACTTGCCAGAACTTATACAGCTGTATTTTAAGCACCAATTTCGTTAAACCGGCTTTGTCGTAACAATTGTTATGAGGAGCCAATCGATAAGTTTTGATTTTCAGCACCCTCAAACTTGTTGATAACAATTGATTTATCGGTCAGGCATGCCTCTTTCAATCTTATTTATTTTCTGCTACACCACGCAACAGCAGCTTAAATTTCCTAATTCTCTAATCAACAATTGTTGAAAACTCCGCTTTAAAAGCCCTGCGCAAAATTGTAATTTTGTGAGTACATTATGGCTAAGAAATCATCATCTGAAACCCCTTTAATGAAGCAGCATGGGGAAATTAAAGCACGCTATCCCGATGCTATTTTATTGTTCCGCGTGGGGGATTTCTATGAAACTTTCGGCGAAGATGCTGTCATTGCGGCAAAAGTATTGGGCATAACCCTCACCAAGCGGGCCAATGGCTCCGCTTCCAGCATTGAGCTGGCCGGTTTCCCGCACCACGCTTTAGACACTTACCTGCATAAACTGGTAAAAGCCGGTTACCGCGTAGCGATATGCGATCAGCTGGAAGATCCCAAAACGGTAAAAGGCATCGTGAAGCGGGGCGTTACCGAACTCGTAACCCCTGGTGTAGCCACTAACGACCGCTTACTGGATAATAAAACCAATAACTTTTTAGCCGCTGTTTTCCTGGAGGATAAAGAGCATGGTATTGCCTTTATCGATATCTCTACGGGGGAATGCTTTCTAGCCCAGGGCAACCTCGAGTACATGGATAAATTGCTGCAAAGTTTCCAGCCTTCGGAAGTGCTTATTGCGAGAGGGAAACAGAAGTTTTTTAAAGAAGAGCTGGATCAGAAATATTATATCTATGCCCTGGAAGACTGGATTTTCCAGCACCATTATGGCTATGAACTGCTGATCAAACATTTTGATACGCAATCGCTGAAAGGATTCGGCGTGGAAGAATGGACTGCGGCAGTCACCGCAGCCGGCGCCGCCTTTCACTACTTCAAAGATACCGAACACCCGCATTTGCAGCACCTTACTAACCTGCAACAAATACATGCCGGGGCTTTTTTATGGATGGACCGTTTTACGATCCGTAATCTGGAATTGATCTATACCCCGGCAGAAAATGGCGTCTCGCTTTTGCAGAGCATGGATGCGACCATTACCCCTATGGGAGCGCGGATGCTGAAACGCTGGCTGATGTTCCCTTTGGTAGACCTGCAACAGATTGAAGAGCGACACAACATGGTGGGCGCATTAATGCAGGACACGGAAAACGTGGCTGAACTGCGGCAGCACTTAAAAGCGATCGGTGATATCGAGCGCCTCGTAGCGAAAGTACCTTTGAAGAAAATCAGCCCGCGCGAAGTGGTCCAGCTGGCGCGCAGCCTGAGGCATACCGACGCGATCAAAGCCCTGTCGGCGGTGCTCGACGAAGCCAGTTTGAGGCAATTACTGGAAAATTTAAAGCCCACACAGGAAGTACAGGACACCATCCGGCAATACCTCAAAGAGGAACCTTCGGTAAGCATCCAGAAAGGTAATGTGATCTGTGACGGTCTTAATGAAGAGCTGGACACCTTACGGCAAATCGCCTACCATGGTAAAGAATACCTGAACCAGATCCAGGAAAAAGAAAGTGCGGCTACCGGCATTCCTTCCCTCAAGATCGCCTTCAATAATGTATTCGGCTACTACCTTGAAGTAACCAATACGCATAAAGATAAAGTGCCCGGGCATTGGATCCGGAAGCAGACCCTGGCTAATGCAGAACGCTACATCACGCCGGAATTAAAAACCTACGAAGAGAAGATACTCGGCGCAGAAGAAAAAATATACGCCTTAGAGGTACAGCTTTACGATGCCCTCCTGGATAAATTACAATTGGGCTTGCGCACCATGCAGCACAATGCCCAGATCGTGGCACAGCTGGATTGCCTGCAAAGTCTTGCATGTATCGCGGTGCAACATAACTATGTCCGACCCGGAATGTCGGAAGAGGCCCTGCTGGATATCAGGGATGGTCGCCACCCGGTGATCGAGCGCCACCTGCCTCCGGGAGAGTTGTATATTGCCAACGATGTTTTTTTGGACCGGGAAGGGCAGCAGGTCATCATTCTCACGGGACCCAACATGAGTGGTAAGTCGGCACTCCTGCGACAAACTGCACTCATAACCCTTATGGCGCACATGGGCAGCTTCGTACCGGCAAGTGCCGCCACCATAGGACTTACCGATAAAATATTTACGCGTGTCGGCGCCTCTGATAACCTGAGCGGGGGAGAGTCTACTTTTATGGTGGAAATGAATGAAACCGCCAGTATTGTCAATAACGTTTCTTCCCGCAGCCTGGTTTTGCTGGATGAGATCGGCAGGGGAACCAGTACTTACGATGGTATCTCCATTGCCTGGTCGATCGTAGAGTATCTTCAAAAACACCAGACCCGCGCCAAAACCATATTTGCTACCCACTATCATGAGCTGAATGAACTGGAGCATAAACTTGAGCGCGTGAAAAATTATCATATTTCTCATAAGGAAACCGCGCATAAAGTGATTTTCTTAAGGAAACTCGCTCCCGGCGGCAGCCGCCATAGCTTCGGTATCCAGGTAGCCAAAATGGCCGGTATGCCTCACGACCTCACCCGCAGAGCTGAAGAGATTCTTTCTGTCCTCGAGGAAAAGGGAAAAGAGGAAAACAGCACCGGGAATAAAATGAAGAAAGTCCATACCGATACTTTCCAGTTGAATATTTTTGACGGTTTGAGTACCGACCTCAGCCGGATCAAAGAGATCTTATTCGCTACCGATATCAATACACTGACCCCCGTAGAAGCATTGATGAAATTAAACGAATTGAAAGAAGTGGTAAAAGTATACCAGGATTGATAATGGACTATTTTTTTGAGCAAACCTACCAGCAAATAAATACCCGGGACCATAGTTTGCCTATGGCGGAATATGAGCAATGCGTTTTCCTGAACTGTGACTTTTCCGGTGCAGACCTCAACCGTTTTAAATTTATTGACTGCCGGTTCACAGACTGTAACCTGAGTATGGCCAGCCTTGCAGATACCGTCATGAATAAGGTTGTTTTTGAACGCTGCAAACTGCTGGGCCTGCATTGGTTTCAATGCGACCGATTTATGTTCGCGGTGTGGTTTAAAGAAAGCAATTTGTCCAGCGGTTCTTTCTATAACTTTACGATTAAAAAAACATATTTTGAACACTGCGATCTGAAGGAAGTGGATTTCAGCGGTGCAGACATGACCGAATGCAAGTTGAAGGCCTGTGACCTCGCCAATGCTGTATTTGACAATACTAACCTGGCTAAGGCAGACCTGAGTACTGCGTTCAATCTTTCCATCAATCCCAACCTGAATAAATTAAAAGGAACACAATTCAGCCGGGACAATATAAGCGGGCTTCTGGACGTTTTCCAAATTAAAATTGTTTAGATTTCCATAAACGGGAAAATCACAGTAGTTTCGAACAGAATTGTGAAGGCTTGATGTGTGGCAGCATCAGCCTTTATTTATAAATTGCGCAATATGAACTTGAAATACCTTACGGCATCCCTGCTGATTTTAGGCAACGGGAAAGTGATGGCCCAGATTCCTTATACTCCTTATTTCCAGCAACGGGTAGACCATACGATACAGGTTGAACTCGATGATCAGGCTCATTTGCTGAGGGGAATGATGAAGATGCATTATACCAATAATTCCCCGGATACCCTGGAATATATTTATATGCACCTGTACCCGAATGCCTATAGCGTAGATAATAGCGCTTTTTCTAAACAAGCAGTAGAAAACAGGAGTACGGCACACTACCTGAGCAAAAAATCAGATTGGGGCTATATCGACAGTTTAGCTTTTGAACAGGATGGGATAGGGGCTAAAATAGTGATGACCCAGGATGTGGATATCATTCGCCTGCTGCTGCCGCAACCGATCCTTCCCGGCGAGAGCTCTGACATCGTAACGCCGTTCCGGGTAAAGATCCCTAAAACTTTTTCGCGCCTGGGACACGAAGGTAATAGCTACCAGATCTCGCAGTGGTTCCCCAAACCCGCTGTTTATGATAAGAACGGCTGGCACCCAATGCCCTACCTGGACCAGGGTGAATTTTATTCGGAATACGGCGCTTATGATGTGAGCATTACTTTACCGGAGAACTATGTAGTAATGGCAACCGGCAACCTGGCAACCGAATCGGAAGAAAAATGGCTGGATGAAAAAGTGAAACAGGCTATAGTGGATTCTTTCAAAACGCCTGTAAACGGTAAGCTTCCTTCTTCGGAAAAAAAGAAGACGATCCGTTATACGGAAGATAATGTGCATGATTTCGCCTGGTTCGCCGATAAGGCCTGGATGGTGCGTAAAGATACCGTTGCGGTACCGGGTAGCGGCCTGGTAAGTACCATTTACGTCGCCTATAATCCTGCCTCGCATAAGAGCTGGGCCTCCTCGGTAAAAGCGACCAAAGACGCGGTGAAACTATACAGTGAAAAAGTAGGCCCGTACCCTTACCAGACGGTGAAGGTGGTGGAAGGCGCTTTAAGTGCCGGCGGCGGTATGGAATATCCTACGGTTACCGTTATCTCTCCGGGCAACGGTGGGATGAACGATCTCGTGATCATTCATGAAGTAGGCCACAACTGGTTTTACGGAATCCTGGGTTCCAATGAAAGGAAG
>CAXYKQ010000056.1:0-5888 GCA_964277835.1 uncultured Edaphocola sp.
CAGACGAGTATAAGCCTTGCAGTGTTTGCAGGTTCATAAGGCTGCAAAATTACGAAAAGCTGGTTTAAGGAAATGATAATCTTATCCAATATCCGCTTCATAGAAATTTATAGAGCTAATTTATAAAAATACTTGACTAACACTATAAAATACAAAAATATTTATAGCATACGTCAGCGAACTGGTTTGAATTGCTGTAGGGGAAATACAACAACGCGGTTACTTTTTCCCTTCCGGCCGGCATTTATCTTTTTAAACCCTTAATTTAGCGCCCCCCGATTTTTGAAAAAGTAACATGAGCAAGGATATAAAAGCACAGATTCAACTATTATTGAACCCCGAAGCCCTTGGGCCGGAACAAAAGCCATTTGCGGTGCTGGCCGTAGATAAATCTACCCGATTTCCTTCTTTTAAAATGAGCGAGCTAACCGACAAGGCCATTGAAACGCATTTTAAAGACTGGGATTGGATCGTAACGGAAAAGTTGCGCCAACTCAGCACAGAAGGCTTTGCTTTTGGCATTAGCCAGCTCAGAAAGCAACATCAAAAAAATAAATCGGGCGTGAGCCTGGAACGTTTCCTGGAAAAAGCCTTGCCACGGTACCTGCAGACCTGCGTAGAAGAATTGATACATGCCTTGCCATCCACTTCCATTTATCACCGGGTCAAAAACCCGAAAACCGGCAATTACCTTATCGCGAAAGCGACCATCAATACCACAAAACTAAAACCGGTTTTTGAAGTAACCCGCAATCCCGATAACAGTCTCGGGGTACAAATATTTCTTCAGCTGGAAGCGCAGCTTATCCCCTACGAAGCCTTTACGGCATTCAGCTTTTTATTGCTTAAAGACAATCAATATTATTTAATAGACAATAACAGCCGGCAAACCATAGACTGGCTACAGGAGGGTATCGTAGCACAATACAAAAATAACGACGCCCTTTTCATAGAACGGGTCATCAAAAAACTGGAGGCACACTATACCGTAAAGAAAGAAGGCATTTTTACGCAAAACCTGATCCAGTCCGCACCGGCCAATTGCCTGTTTTTAAGTGAACTCAGCGACACGATGCTCCTGCTGACGCCTAGATGGGATTACGAAGGCATCCTGGTCGATATCCCTTTCCAGGCCTTACACGATACCGTACGCCAGGGAGTTAATTATTCCATCAAAAGGGATGAGGCGGCAGAATCCGGTTTTTTGCATTACCTGAAAAGCCTGCATCCTGATTTTGAGAAGCAAAACAATTTCCATTACCTGAGTTTTGCCGATGCGAAAAAGAAACAGTGGTTCCTGAAAACCTACCATCGCTTGCTGGAAGATGATGTGGCCATCATCGGTATGGAAATGCTGAAGCATTTCCGCTATGCTCCCCACCCGCCCGAAACAGAATTTACAGTACTCGAATCCTCGGAAAAAAGGCTTACCGCAAAAATGACAATTGCTTTCGGCAACGAAAAGGTAAAGCTTGCGGAAGTACAAAAATTACTGTTATCCGGGCAAAATACGATTTTGCTCAAAGATGATTCCATCGGGGTATTCCCGGATGAATGGATCGAGCAATATGCGCGTATATTGAAGCATGCCAAAGTAACCAACGGGGAACTTTCTGTGTCTAAATGGCTGGCCATGGGCCTGAAAGCCGGTACGGTAAAAGACAAACTATTACCGGTGATCAGCCGCGAATGGCAGGCTAAATGGATGCGGTGGCAATCGGACGAACAGGTAGTCTATCCTTTGCCTGCCCTGCTTCAGGCAACATTAAGAAATTACCAGTACAAAGGCTTTGAATGGATCAGCCTGCTGGCCGAGATCGGAGCCGGGGCCTGCCTGGCCGATGACATGGGCCTGGGCAAGACCCTGCAAACGATCGCCTACCTCTGCCGCGCGGTGGAGCAAAACCCCGATGCCCATATCCTCATCAGTTGCCCGATGACCTTAGTGTTCAACTGGCAAAACGAGCTCCGGAAATTCGCGCCCCAACTAAGCGCCAGGATCCATAACGGCGTGCAACGCAACCTGGGTGAGTATTTCGCCGGCGGCCATAATATCTTAATCGTGTCTTATGGAACGCTCCGAAATGATATAGAGCTACTCAGCGCGATCAAATGGGATGTAGTCATCGCCGATGAAAGCCAGAATGTAAAAAATACACAAGCGCTGACGACAAAGGCGCTGTTACAACTGGAAGCCGAAATGCGCATCGCACTGACGGGCACACCGATCATGAACAATACGGCCGATATTTACTCCCAGATGGAATTCCTCGTACCGGGCCTACTGGGCAGCTTAGAATTCTTTAAAAAAGAATATGCGCAACCCATCGATAAAGATGCCGACGAATATAAAATGCAGCAATTGCAGCAGATCGCAGGGCCATTCCTGCTCAAAAGAGATAAAAAGCAAGTCGCGGCCGACCTGCCGGAGAAAACAGAAAGCATACTCTGGTGCCAGATGAATGAGCGCCAGCAGATCCTGTATGAAGCGGTCAAAGCACAGGTGGGAGAAAGCATTTTCCTCGACATCAGCAACCAGGGACTGGGCGGCAGCAAACTAAACATTTTACAGGCGATCTTAAAATTGAGACAGATCTGTGCCGCACCGCAATTATTGGAGGAGTATAAAGAAGAAAATGATTCCGTGAAACTGGATTTGTTGCTCGAGCAGATGGAAAAATTGAAAGACAAAAAGATGCTGGTCTTCTCGCAGTTTAAAGGGATGCTGCATTTGATCGCTAAAGCCTGCCGGGATAAAGGCCTGGCCTGTTACCATTTTGACGGGGATACTCCCTTGGCACAAAGAAAACAGACGGTGGAGCAATTCCAGGACCCGGAAAACACAACCAATATTTTCCTCATCAGCCTGAAAGCCGGGAATGCCGGCCTGAACCTGACCGCGGCGGAATATGTATTCCTGGTGGATCCCTGGTGGAACCAGGCGGTACAGCAGCAGGCAATAGACCGCACGCACCGTATCGGCCAGACCAAAAAGGTTTTTGCTTACCAGATGCTATGTAAAGATACGATTGAAGAAAAGATGGTATTGCTACAGCAGAAGAAAGCAACTATCTCCGATGGATTGGTACATGCCGAAGAAAACTTTGTAAAGAACCTCAGCGAGGCAGATGTACAGTATTTATTTAGCTAGGATATAAAACAATCTTCAAAAAAATGCAAATCGCGGGGTTTGCATTTTTTTGATAAGTGATCTGCATTTCTTGCCATAGCACAAGTTCCGGGCGGCTTTCAGCACGTAACTTTGCAGCCGAAATTCCCCGCTATGGTAGCTTTATCTTTTTTACTTGCTCTTATCGCCGCATTAGTGCTGTTTTATCTTGGTACCGGTAAAAACAGGAAAGTCATTTCATATTTTTTAGTTTGGCAGGTAATCATCAGTAGCCTGGCATTGCTCCATGTTTTTGAACAAAAGCCCGCGTTGTTTGTTGGTGTCCTCACCGGCTCCGTAGCATTGACCATTTTATCGCTCAGGAATATCAAAACAGTTGCATTGCATCACGGGCTGCTCCTTTCCATTCATGTATTGAGAATACCGGTAGAACTGGTTTTATACCAACTCTACCTGCAGCATAGTATTCCGCTAAGCATGACTTACCAAGGAATAAATTTTGATATAACAATGGGCATTTCCGCCCTTCTGTTACTGGCATATAGCCTGCTAAGCGGCAAGCAAATCAACCGCAACTTTTTTATCACCTGGAATATACTGGGTATCGGTTTCCTTTTATTTATTGTTGCGTTGGCCCTATTGTCTTCCCCGATACCCATACAACAACTAGCCTTTGATCAACCCAATGTAGCCGTACTGGCCTTTCCCTACTGCCTTCTGCCCGCAGGTGTAGTGCCGATTGTATTTATGGCTCATTTGCTATTGCTCCGGGGAAAGAAATTAATAAAAAAAACACCGGCAAGGTACCATGCTCACCTGCGTGACCACCGTTAGTGATGTTTTCTTTATTTTTAGCTTAAAGAATAATTATACTACACATGAATGGTATTACTTACATAGAAAATTTCATACCTAACGCGGAAGCTCTGTTCGACTTTTTGTCCGCAGAGGTAGCCTGGGACGAACGGATGAGCAACCGCAAAACTGCCAGCTATGGGAAAGCCTGCAATTACTCGCAGATGGCTTATCCTTACCAGGACCTCCTGTCGGAGCTGCAAGCAATTATTGATCAACTAAAGCCGGTCACTGGTTTTACCGCCAATAACTGCCTGATCAATTATTATGCAGACGGCAGTGCCAAAATGGGCTATCATTCCGATCAGACCGACATCCTGGCGCCCGGCACTGGTATTGCCATCGTCTCTTTAGGCGCCACGAGAACATCAAAATTTAGAAATATTGATGCCCCGCAATGTTCTCGCTCCTATGAATTATCTACCGGCAGCTTGGTTTACATGAGCTAGGAGCTGCAAAGCAAATGGCAACACGCAATCCCCAGATCAAAAACGGATAAGGCCCGCCTCAGTCTTACTTTCAGACAAATAATATAAGCTACCTATCCTCAGTTTTCTTAATGAACAACCAGGACATTACATACTCTTTGCTTCTTTAAACCTGTTTCGTTACTTGTCCTGCCCGTCAATTAATGCTGCCTGTAATAAAGTCTAAAGTGTATTGGACGGGGGGGTAATGCACGAAAAGCATGGATATTGCTTTCGCCGCCGATCGCGCCATGTTAAGACGCGGCCGTCGGCCAGGAAAGCCCCAGGTAGGGTTTTATCACCGGGAAAACTCCCCTTTTCATAGCACTAAATACCCAATTTTAACACCAAGCGCACATACTCGAAGAATTATAGCTTATTTTGTAATTATATTCCAATACAGTAAATTTTAAATCAACCGGATAACATAACTATCATGAAATCAAAAGACATTTTCCTGGCTCACAGTTATGATAAATTAGCAAAAGCAATTAATGATATTCCAGAAGAAATCGCAACCGATATTTATGCCTTATCGTTCTTTCACTACGCAGAAGATGACGATACCCGTTTTCCCTGCATAGAAATAAGTTATAATACGCAAGCTCAATATATACAGCAACTCCCGAATGCATCGCATGAAGCTGAGGCCAAATGGAACTATGCCTTCTGGTTGCAGGAAACGATTACGAAAATAGGTGGGGCAACGGATGAGCTACTTCAAAATTGGTTCAAAATAAGCCCCTATTATTATTCTGCAGCAGAAAATGAAGCCGCAGAAGAAGATGACGACCTGTTTGATCGACTGCTGGAACTGGGGGAAAACTTCGAAACTGAGTTTATCGAGCAGGTAATTAACCTGACCCGCAAACTATTTAAAGAAAAGGTGATCGAAAAGAAATTTGGTAAAGACATCCCGGTGATCATTCATGAGTTAGAATACTATGACCAACCTATTACCTGGACACAAAAAGCCAATAAGCCCGGCCTGATCGAAGAGTTCATCGCGGCCTTCGAAAGCGGGAAAATATAGGCATTTGCCGGTATTTAATTTCCAGCCAATGCATACCTTCGCGATCTCATACCTCATAAATTAAACCTGAATGCAACAAGCAGAAGAAAACCTGATCCCTTCTTCACCCCAATTCAAACTGTACTCTGTACTGGCAATAACAATAGGTACTTTCCTGGGCGGTCCTCTGGCGGCAGGTTATCTAACCGCTGAAAACTTTAGCAACATGGGACAAGCCAAAAGCGCAAGGGTGACCTGGGCAGTCTGTGTGACATTTACGATCGCGATGCTGTGCGCCATTTTTATGATTCCCCAACTTGAAAAAATACCCAATTACCTGGTTCCCGTAATATACATCGGGATAACCCAAACAGTGGTACAAAAGCTCCAGAGTAAGTCAATAGAAGCCCATATCGCTACCGGG
>CAXYKQ010000057.1:0-2894 GCA_964277835.1 uncultured Edaphocola sp.
CTTTTACTACAGCCCGAGCCTGTTGTTTTATACACGGTATCTCATTCACGATGACCTGTTTAAATCATATTTTGATGTTAAAGCACACTTAGATAAATTTGCGCTGTCTCTTTCCCAAATCATCTGAATGAAGCATAAATATCCCTACCTGATAGTCGGTTTTACCTTGCTGGTATTTTGCTGGCTTTCATTTCCCCGTTTTTTTGCAAACGGTTTTGACGGCTCCTTCAACAATATTGGGGACGGCTTGAAAAATAACTACACCCTGCTTCGTTTCGTGACGGAACCTATCGGTCCCAGGGGAATTTTCCATTTCAGCTTTTTCCAATATCCCTATGGAGATTACGTATATACTGCGGACAACACACCACTCTATGCCCTCTGCATGCGCTGGATACACAATTATATCACACCGGTGGACGCCTATGTGATACCAGGGTTTAATATCCTGATGATCGGCAACATCGTTGTTTGCGGTTTGCTCTTATATTATTTATGTGCCCGGCTTTTGCCCTCCAGGGCATGGGCTACAGGTTTGGCAATTATTTTACCCATCTGTTTTGAACAATTAGTCCGGCTGCCCAGAGGCATCGGGAACTTGTCACTCTCCTCTATTTTCGCATTTTCTTTTATCCTTTGCTATTGGTACACCCGTTCTGCAACTTCCCTTAAAAAGTCATTATTGTTTTTACTGCTCATGTTCCTGACCAGTATTTCAGGGTTTCTCATTCACGGTTATTACCTGCCGGTTCTCTGCGTCGTATTCTTCACCTTTCTCCTCATCTATCATCTCAAAATGATGGATATACCCTTAAAACCACTGCCGCTGCTGCGCCCCTTCCTGCTGATTGCGTTCATCGGGCTGAGTTCCTATGGGCTGATGCGGGCTACAGACGGTTATTTTAGCCTCCGCCAAAAATTTGCCATGGGTTACGATGCCGGGAACCAAAAGCTTGCGCTTTCCTATTTATACCAGTCTTTTCCTTTTCACAGTATCAATTTCCCGGTCCGGGTGAATACCTATGGTTCATTCGACGAACCCCATATGTATATGGGCCACGGTTTTTGGGCATTATTATTCCTTACGGTGCTGATAGCCCTGTTCCATACCTTTTTCCGCCGGAAAATATTCCGTGGACTGTATACGATAGCTAAAGACAAATACCTGGTCCCGATGTGTTTCGTATTGTTCTTTTCCCTGGTGATCTCCCTGGGTAAAAGTCTTTACCATCAAGGGATCATTTTAAGTCCCATACGCCTGTTTAACCTTGATTTGTCCCGGCTTTACTTCGTTCATTATATTGCTATCGCGATGGTCATCCTGGCGGGACTGGCATTTCTGACTTTAGTCACCAGCCTGCTGCGACAAGCTTTTCCCATGAAAAAGCCGGCATTTGAAACGGATAAAAGAAGTTTTTTAATCCTGGCATTGCTGACTGCCGTCTGGATCATCTTTATGTTCACCAACTGGATAAAGCTGGAAAACCTGGATAACCGCTTAAGCCCTTTTTATTACATTGGCAAGTGGACCCGCATAATAGAGCAATTTCGCTCGATCAGCCGCTTCGCCTGGCCGTTCTTACTATTCAGCCCGATTCTGCTCGTTTACCTGTACACCAATGCCGCGAAAGCTTTGCAACCTGTTTCGCGCTTAAGTGTATTAGTCATTGTGCTGGCACTCTCGGCTACACAGATTGTAGATACCATTTTTTTCCTGCGCAAAGAAGCTAATTTACCCAACCTTTTCAGCTCCAGGGAACTGGCCGCTGTACCCGAGATACCGGGAAAAGAAAAGTACGCAGCGCTATTGCCCATCCCGCTTTTTATGGTAGGCTCAGAAGATTATAATGTTACGATCGATGATCACGATCCATTCAGCCGCTGGCTTTACCAGCTCTGCTATAAAAATACGATGCCGATGATGGCGGTAAAGCTGAGCCGCACGCCGGTCACTTTTTCCGACCAGATGATGGATGTATTGCTGGAACAAAAGATCAAAGATCCCTTACTGGCCGATCTACCCGCTAAACCAATTTTGGTGGCCGTATCCAGGTCCCTGATGTATGCAGATTCAGCAACGGTTGCAGGGCAAGTTAGCAATAACGATATCCGGCCTAAAGCCACCGCTGCCAACAATGCCCAATTTGCATTTATTAAAAATAAGGCCTTACACTACCTGTATACTAAAGATGAAGTTGACTTTTACGAATGGCAGGTCAAGTAGCACTTTTTAATTTTTTAAATAACGGGCCACTGCATTCGCTACATTTTCCCCGTCCATAGCGGCAGAAATAATACCACCGGCATACCCGGCACCTTCCGCGCAAGGGAATAATCCTTTGATCTGCGTATGCTGCAGGGTTTCATTGTCACGGGGAATGCGCACCGGGCTCGAGGTCCTGGACTCTGTAGCTAATACGATTGCATCCCGGGTGTAATAACCGGGCATCTTTTTACCAAATGTGATAAATGCTTTTGCCATAGCCACGTAAATTTCCATAGGTAGGATCTCGTTCATTTTTCCGGCATTGGTGCCGGGCAGATAACTGCAATCGGGCAGTGAAGCCGATAATTTTTGTTGTACGAAATCAGTCATGCGTTGCGCCGGGGCCACTAATTTCCCACCGCCGGCATCCCAGGCCTTACGCTCTACCATCTGCTGGTATTGCAGAGCGGCCAGCGGACCCGTAAAACCATATTTGGCAAAATCCTTTTCGTCTACCGTCACCACCATACCGGAATTAGCAAACGCCCCGTCCCGCCTGGAAGGGGACCAGCCGTTAACCACGAGTTCCCCTTCATCCGTACTCGCCGGGGCGATAATACCACCGGGGCACATACAAAAGGAAAATACTCCGCGACCCGCTTCCTGGCTCACAATACCGTAGGAAGCA
>CAXYKQ010000058.1:0-6530 GCA_964277835.1 uncultured Edaphocola sp.
CCTTACCGTTTTCATCTTTCAGCAAGTAACAGGTACTTTCTAAGGTATGACCGGGTGTATGCAGCGCAGTAATGGTAATGGCGCCAATTTGAAAAGACTGGCCATCCCCGGCGATAGTCGCGTCAAAAGCCGGCTGTGCCGTAGGCCCGTACACTACAGGTGCACCAGTTGCCTTGCTCAGATCCAGGTGACCAGATACGAAATCAGCGTGGAAGTGGGTTTCGAAAATATATTTAAGTGTGACGTTATCTTTCTTCAGCCGCTCCAGGTAAGGCATCGTTTCCCTTAATGGATCAATAATTGCCGCTTCGCCCTTGGAAACGATATAGTAAGCGCCTTGCGCCAGGCAACCGGTATAAATTTGCTCTATTTTCATACTTCGTGTTTTATATGTGATGACTTACCGTTGTTAAGAACCGGTAAACGCCTGCAAAGTTCGGAAATCCTTGTTTAAAGTGCACCGGCAACCTTACTTTTAACGTATTAAACAAGTCCCGGCTTCGATTGGTTCCAGCACTTTAGCTCAATTGATCAAGCGGATGGTTTATTTTTAAAATATTCTTCCGCAGTCAATTCAAGATCTTCATAAAATTCTTCCCCGTATTTACGGATAAGCGGTTCCTTTAAGAATTGATATACAGGAACTTGCAGTTTTTCTCCGAGTTTGCAAGCCGGGCTGCAAATACTCATATTCGGCTCATAATTCAATGCGTGGAATTGCTCGTTTTCCACTACACGAATAGGGAACAGGTGACAACTGATGGGTTTTTTATAATCTGTTTTTCCCTCGTAATAGGCTTTCTCTATAGCGCATTTGATAAAACCTTGTTCGTCGTAATACCCGTAAACACAGATGCCATCATCAATTGTCGGGGTAACAATATCATGCTCATCGTCAAAAGTGTAGGCCCCTTCTTCTTCTATAATTTTGCGTGCCCTGGGCAGCAGATCATCTTTGATAATGGGGTAGAGGTCTTCGATGATATGGGCTTCTTCCATAGTAATGGGTGCGCCGCAATCACCTACTTCGCAACAGGCGCCCTTGCAACGGTTAAGGTCACAGACAAACTTGTTGTCAAATATTTCATCACTGATCAGGATATCTTCTATTGCCACCACGGGTATTATTTTTTACAAAATTAAGACAAATAAATGGCTTGTATGCCTTTGCTGATGTTCGGGGGCGATACAACTATAGCTACTTTGCAGTAACAGTAAAGCGTACATCCCAATTTTTGTTACATTTGAAGAGATTAAAAAAGAAATTATGCCAAAAGTTCATGTTTTAGATGTTTGTTTCCAGGATCAGGAAGCCGCGATTGCCGCTTACCTTATTGAGACTTCGGCTGGTCCGGTACTGGTTGAGGCAGGGCCTGAAAGTACTTTTTCAGCTTTAGAAAAGGCAATTAATGCAAAAGGCTACCAGGTAGCGGATATACAACATGTATTCTTGACCCATATACATTTTGACCATGCCGGCGCGGCCTGGAAGTTTGCCGAGCAGGGCGCTAAAATTTATGTGCATCCTGCAGGTTTACCCCATCTGAACGCGCCCGAGAAGTTATGGTCTTCGGCCAAGCAGATCTACGGCGACCAGATGGAAACACTTTGGGGCGACATGCAGCCGATACCTTTGGAACAGTTGGTTGCAGCCAATGACCAGGATCTGTTCCAGATCGGAGATCTGAGCCTTAAGGTGATTGACACACCGGGCCATGCGGTGCACCACAATGCTTATAAATTTGGCGACTATATCTTTACCGGGGACGTAGCCGGGGTGAAGATCGGGCAAGGACCGGTTGTGGCGCCCTGTCCGCCGCCCGATATCAATATTGCTTTATGGAAAGCCTCTATAGCTAAACTCAGGGCGGAACAACCTGAGGGACTTTACCTCACACATTTTGACTACCATACCGATCCGGGAGTACATTTTGATGCTTTGGAGATGGTGCTGGACGAATGGGCTGATTTTATTAAACCGTTCTATGAGCAGCAAACGCCTTCTGAAGCAATCGTACCGCAATTTATGGATTACATCAAAAAAGGTTATGAGGCTGCCGGGCTTTCAGAAAGGCTGCAACAAATTTATGAGTATGCAAACCCGAGCTGGATGTCGGTGAACGGCTTGCTGCGTTATTGGAAGCTGAAGGAGCAGGGCCGGATATAGATGTATGCTCCTCCCCATATTATATCAATAAATAAAGCTGCCTAAAAGATACGTTACGTCATGTCTACTGTAGCTGAGCGAAATGGAGACATCTCAAGATAAGTATACCGAGATTCCTCGACTCATTTCATTCGCTCGGAATGACGGTCTCCCAGGCAGCTTGAATTGCTTTAGTCAATCGCCTGGTGAGGCGCCAGCATATTCCTGGGATCCAAAATCTCGTCCAGCTTTTCCTGTGAAAGAATATGGTACTGCAATACCAGGTCGTAAACACTTTTACCGGTCGCCAAAGCCTCTTTAGCGATCATGGTCGCATTTTTATAGCCGATATATGGATTTAAAGCTGTAACGATACCAATGCTGTTCTTCACCATATTCAGGCATACCTCCCGGTTAGCCGTAATGCCTGTGACACATTTTTCCACTAAGGTTTCCAGCGCATTACCCAGGAAATTAATATTTTCCATAATGGCATGACATAACACGGGTTCCATTACATTCAACTGTAGCTGGCCGGCTTCTGCGGCAAAGGTTACGGTAAGATCATTCCCGATCACTTTGTAGCATACCTGGTTGACCACTTCAGGGATTACCGGGTTTACTTTACCGGGCATAATGGAAGAGCCGGGTTGCATAGGCGGCAGGTTGATTTCATATAAACCTGCACGCGGACCTGAAGACAGCAGCCGCAGATCATTACAGATCTTGGAAAGTTTCACCGCCATGCGTTTCATGGCTGAAGAATAGATCACGTAAGATCCTGTATCAGGTGTTGCTTCGATAAGGTTTGGAGCAGCGATAAAAGGAATGCCGGAAATATCGGCCAGGTTTTGGCTGCACAATTTAGCATAGCCTAAAGGTGCGTTGATCCCGGTGCCGATAGCAGTTGCTCCCATATTGATCTCGACAAATAACAGCGCATTGTTATTGAGTCTGGAGATGTCCTCCTCTAATGTCGCTGCGAAGGCCTCAAACTCTTGTCCTAAAGTCATCGGCACGGCATCCTGTAGTTGCGTCCGGCCCATTTTCAGGATATCGGCAAATTCCAGTCCTTTGCTCCGGAAAGCCGCCACTGCCTTTTCCAGTTGTGCCACCAATTTTGCATTCATCAGGTACAGCGCGAGTTTGATCGCTGTAGGGTAGGCGTCATTGGTCGATTGGGAAAGGTTGACATGGTCGTTGGGTGAACAGAACTGGTAAGCTCCTTTGGGATGGCCCATAATTTCCAAGGCACGGTTAGCAATGACCTCATTGGCATTCATGTTTACCGAAGTGCCGGCGCCGCCCTGGATCATATCTATCGGGAACTCCGGGTCAAATTTACCATTGATCACCTCATCACAGGCCTGGTCGATCGCTTTATAGATGTCTTCGGGTAGTTCTCCCAGTGTAAAATTGGTTAAAGCGGCAGCTTTTTTTACCAGCCCCAGCGCTTTGATGAATTCCGGGTAGGCCGAAAGATGTTGATTGGAAATTTTGAAATTGTTGATGGCCCTTTGGGTCTGAACGCCGTAGTAGGCCTCTTTGGGTACATAGAGTTCGCCCAAAAGATCAGATTCCTGTCTGAATTCCATAATATATCTGAATAAAGATTAACTGAATAAATTGGTGTCCAAAAGTAGGTAAATTTGGGGCATGAAATGGTAATTAAGTTTTAATTAGCGATTGCTAATTGCAGCGATCTGATTTTTGATTTCATATAAATTCAATATAATATTCTCCTCTAAATGCTGTAACTTTGCCTCCTTGTTTTTATATGAAGAATATTCGTAATTTCTGTATTATTGCCCACATCGACCATGGTAAGTCTACCCTGGCCGATCGTCTATTGGAGCATACCAAAACCATTTCTGAACGCGACATGCAAAACCAGGTCTTAGATGATATGGACCTGGAAAGGGAAAAGGGCATCACGATTAAATCTAAAGCGATCCAGGTAAAGTATACCAAAGATGGCGAAGAATATATTTTAAACCTGATCGATACCCCGGGTCACGTGGATTTCTCTTACGAAGTTTCCCGTGCGCTGGCGGCTTGTGAAGGGGCCTTATTGCTGGTAGATGCTTCCCAGGGCATCCAGGCGCAGACGATTTCCAATTTATACCTCGCCATCGGTAATGACCTGGAGATCATCCCGGTGATCAACAAAGTGGACATGGACGGGGCGATGATCCCGGAAGTGACCGACCAGATCGTGGACCTGATCGGTTGTAAGCCCGAAGATATTATCCTAGCGAGTGGTAAGAGCGGCATAGGTATTGAAGATATTTTGCATGCCGTGGTTGATCGTATTCCTGCACCACAAGGTGAGCCGGAAGCGCCGCTACAGGCATTGATCTTTGACTCTGTCTTTAACCCGTTCAGGGGGATTATCGTCTATTATCGTGTATTGAACGGTTCCATCAAAAAAGGCGATAAAATTAAGTTTATCAATACCGGTAAAGAGTATGAAGCCGATGAGGTGGGAACTTTAGGGCTTGGGCTGATTCCCAAGCAGGAAGTGAAAACCGGTGATGTAGGATATATCATAACGGGCATCAAAAATGCGCGTGAGGTGAAAGTGGGCGATACCATTACAACGGTAGTAAATCCGAGTACCGAATCGATACAGGGATTTGAAGATGTGAAGCCGATGGTATTCGCCGGTATCTTCCCGGTAAATACAGATGAATTTGAAGAGCTGCGCGACTGTATGGAGAAACTGCAGTTGAATGATGCGTCCCTGACCTTTGAGCCGGAAACCTCCCAGGCCCTGGGCTTTGGTTTCCGATGCGGGTTCCTGGGCATGTTGCACATGGAGATCATCCAGGAACGCCTGGAGCGGGAGTTTAACCAGACCGTGATCACTACGGTACCGAACGTGAGCTTTTATGCGTACACCACCCGGGAAAAGGATAAGAGAATTATTGTGAACAACCCGACAGAGATGCCGGAACCGAGTACACTGGACCGCGTAGAAGAACCATTCATCCGCGCTCAGATCATTACTTCCCCGGATTATATCGGTAATATCATGTCTTTGTGTTTGGGGAAACGTGGGTTTTTAATCAACCAGAACTACCTGACGCCTACGCGAGTAGAATTGATTTTCGATATGCCTCTGGCAGAAATCGTTTTTGACTTCTATGATAAGTTGAAGTCCAGTACGCGGGGTTATGCTTCATTTGATTACCAGCCATTGGATTACCGCGAGAGCGATATTGCTAAGATGGATATCTTATTGAACGGCGATAAAGTGGATGCTTTGAGTGCATTGATCCACAGGAGCCGTGCGCATGACTTCGGCCGTAAATTATGTTCCAAGCTGAAAGAACTATTAACGCGTCACCAGTTCATGATCGCGATCCAGGCGGCTATAGGCGCTAAGATCGTTGCCCGCGAAACGATTTCCGCGATGCGTAAAGATGTAACCGCTAAATGTTATGGTGGAGATATCTCCCGTAAACGTAAGTTGCTGGAGAAGCAGAAAGAAGGTAAGAAACGGATGCGCCAGATCGGTAACGTAGAGGTACCGCAGGAAGCCTTCCTGGCGGTATTGAAACTGGATGATTAAAATTTTATAACATTACTAAAAAGGTACGATTTATCGTGCCTTTTTTTATGCTGCTTCAATGGCCGTTTAGGGATTATTGAAGGGTGTGCTGTAGCAAACAATTTTTGGTGTTTATAATTCTATACGCTATTTTCGCACTGATTAGTTCTTATCAATCAACGAAAATGTTATCAAGAAAGGTGGAGGGAGTAGACCCTGTGAAACCTTAGCAACCCTTTGCTCTGCAAAGAAGGTGCTACATTCTAGCCAATATGGATAGATAACAGAAGTCTTAAACGCTACGTTTCTTTTTTCATTTTCCTGTTATAATTATTTGCCGCGGTATTGATACTCGCTGATTTTTAATGTATTTAATGCTTTGAATGGTATGGTTACAGTTTGAAGTGCTAAATACGGTAAGGACTTGCACCTTGTTAATGGGTTTAAAAAGTAAAAAATGAAAAAGGATATAAAAGACTTACTACAAGAACGGATCGTCATCCTGGACGGCGCTATGGGCACTATGCTACAGCAGTATGCCTTTGATGAAGCAGCCTTTAGGGGAGCGCGTTTTAAGGACTGGCATAAGCCCGTTAAAGGGAACAATGACCTGTTGTCTCTCACGCAACCCGACGCCATCCGCACGATTCACAAACAATATTTTGATGCGGGAGCGGACATTGTTGAAACGAATACCTTTTCTTCGACAACAGTTGCGATGGCCGACTATGATATGCAGGAGCTGGTTTATGAATTGAATAAAGTGTCTGCTGAACTGGCACAGGAAGCGGCCCGCCAATATATGGCGGAGCACCCGGGCTCCAGTAAATA
>CAXYKQ010000059.1:0-4818 GCA_964277835.1 uncultured Edaphocola sp.
GATCGCTACCGGTTATTCTTTGCTGGTCGAAAATAACGACCTGTCCCTGCTCGTATTTAAAGGCCACATCTTTATCCATGAAATTAACGATCGGGCTTTGGTAACTGGTATTAAATACCGGTCTCGATGCCTGGATCGTTAAAGTTCCTTTATAAACGTTGTTCGTTCTCGCGGTGAGGTTCAGCAGAAAGCTTACTTCGATTTTTTCAAATGGTTTGTAAGCATCTTCAGTCCACTTATTCGTGTTCAGCATCTGGACGAGCGATGCCTGCAGGGTTTCAAATATCTTTTGGTCCACCCCCTGTAAACGCTCGGCGCGCACACTCACTTTTGCATTTAGCTCCTGGGCATTGACCCCGGAGATACCTGCAAGCAAACTGAGGAATAAGATGAAAATTGTTTTCATTGATTTATTAAATAATTGATCACAGACCTGGCTACCTCATACTTGGATTGCAAAGGCAGCTCGGCTACACCATGTTCACTGATGATACTTACTTTATTGGTGGCCGTGCCAAAACCGGCACCGGCATCGTTCAGCGAATTTAAGACAATATAATCTGCATTTTTCTTTTGCCGCTTCTTTTTCGCATTTTCCAACTCATTATCTGTTTCCAGGGCAAATCCTACCAGCACCTGTTGTTGCTTTATACTGCCCAGGGTCGCCAGTATGTCCGGGTTTTTCACCAATTCAAGGCTCATGCTATCAGTCCCTTCCTGCTTCTTGATCTTCTGGTCTGCCCTGATGGCCGGCCTGAAATCGGCGACGGCAGCCGTCATGATCGCCAGGTCGGTATTATCGTACAGGGAGAGACATTTGTCGTACATTTCCTGTGCGCTTTCGACCGGGTGCACCTGAACGCCCGGAATGGCTACCTGCTCTGCAGTAGGCCCCAGTACGAGGTCGACGGCAACGCCCAGTTCCGCTAAAACGCGCGCAAAAGCAATACCCATTTTCCCGGTTGAATAGTTACCTATAAAACGAACGGGGTCCAGTTTTTCGTATGTAGGTCCGGCGGTGACCAGGGCACGGCGAAATGGAATGCTGTGGGCACTTCCGGTGCTGAAATAGTCATTTAAAAAGGCTACAATATTTACCGGGTCAGCCATTCTGCCCATACCTACAATACCGCTTGCCAGCTCCCCATGCTCGGGAGCAATGACCTTATTACCGTAAGACTGTATAGCCGAAAGATTAGCCTGCGTGGCCGGGTGATGCCACATATCGTCGTCCATAGCAGGGGCAATTAATACGGGACAGGTAGCCGAAAGGTAAACCGCCTGTACGATATTATCACAAAGGCCGTGAGCCATCTTCGCTAATGTATTGGCACTGCAAGGGGCGACGAGCAAAACATCCGCCCATCTGCCCAGATGCACATGGTTGTTCCATTGCGCATGATTACTGACACTGGCATACACCTCTTTTTTAGATACCGTAGCCAGCGACAGAGGGGTGACAAAGTCGGCTGCAGCAGGGGTCATCAATACCTGTACCTCGGCTCCGGCTTTAATCAATAACCTTACCAGCTCCGGTGTTTTATAAGCTGCAATACTGGCGCTGACCGCCAGGATAATCTTTTTATTCTTTAAGTTCATCAGAGTAATTGTCTAGATTTTAACTCCAGGTAATTATTAATCACATCTACCGTGAGTTTTTCGGGTGTGGTGAGTATTGCGATAATGCCATACCTGCGCAGTTCTTTTACCATTTGTTTCTTTTCGTAATCAAAACGTTCTGCGATTGTTTGGGTGTAGATCCCTTCAATGGTATCGGGCTGTTGCTCCACGATCTGTTTTACAGCGGTATTTTCAAAAAACACCACGCAAAGCATATGCTTTTTAGCCAACCCTCTCAAATAAGGCATTTGCCGGTTCAAAGAAGATAAGGATTCAAAATTGGAAAAAAGCAATAAGAAAGAGCGCTGGGATATTTTGTGGTGTACCTGGCTCAATAAACGTTCATAATCTGCATCCTGAAAATCGGTGGTTTGATGGTAAAGCGTTTCCAGGATCTTATGCATCTGCATGGATCCCTGGTCGGCGGGAAGCATATCATTTACCTGGGAAGAAAAAGTGATCAGGCCTGCTTTATCGTGTTTGTACAGGGCTATGTTTAAAAACACGAGCGCGGCTTTGATAGAATGGTCCATCAAAGTCATCCCTTCAAAAGGCATTTTCATAGAGCGGCCCTTGTCAATGATGCAAAAGATCTGCTGGGAACGGATATCGGTATAAGTATTGACCATCATAGCACCCCGTCTGGCAGTTGCTTTCCAGTTGATGGTACGGATATCATCACCGGCCACGTAATCTTTTATCTGTTCAAACTCTATGCTATGTCCCAGCTTTCGTATTTTACGCGCGCCAAAAAGGCTATGCTGATCTGAAGTGGCCAGCAGCTGGTAAGAGCGCAATAGCTTCGTGGTCGGGTACACCTTTACGGTAGCAGGTTCCTCGAATTTGTACCGGGCTTTGAGTAAGCGTAGCGGGCTCATTACATATACGTTGATATTGCCAAATGCATAGGCGCCGCGGGTGAGGGGCCTAAGTAGATATTGCTCCGATCTCGTTATCCCGGGCGTCGTTTTATAATGAAGTATAAAATCTCTTTTTTGAAAAATTTCCGGCAACTCATCAATTATTTCTAGGCTCACCGGGAATTTATATTCCGAATTGAGTTCCAGGCTTACCGCATTATCTTCGCCGAGGTGCCAACGTTCGGCCGTAAGCCGCGTGGCGTTAATGCGCTGCTCTCGGGAAAATAGCAATACGAAATCTAAGACCGTCAGTATCGCAAATAGCAGCAGCAAAATCATAGCAACATTCCAGACCCAAGGAATGAAAAATGCTATTACGCAGGCAATAGCTATGATAGCCAGGGCAAGAAACCACCTGTTATTGATAAAAAATCCGGGCATAATCAGAAAAATTCATGAATATCGTAAAGATCACTCCTTACGGAAAGGTCTAAATTAAAGAATTATATACAAATGAAAAGGGTGTATTGATTAAATATCAATTACACCCTTTAAAATATATTTGCTAAACGGATTACTTCACCCAAATAGAAGGCATGCCTAAGTCTCTGTAACCGAAATTATCGGTAACTCCGTCAGAAGAAGATACGGAATAGTAAAAGCGTACTTTACCATGTGCTCCGTAGAATCCTTCCGGCTCTGCCACTCCAAAACCTACTACCGTTTTGGTAAGCGTACCTACTTCGAAAGATTGTTGAGCAATAGTAATCGTATCATTATGTATTGTACCGATAACTACGGCATTACTCTGATTATTGAAGTTACGAATCTGTACCTGGTTGATATTAGGTCCGTTCTCTACAGATACGGTATAACGGGCTACATTGCTTACGGTACCATCTTCATCAACGATCCAGGCGCCTATAAAGCGTTCGCGGGAAAGCGTTTCGCAGCGTTCACCTTCATAGCCTACCGGGCAGGTACAAGAGCCATCCTCTTCACACGTTCCGCCATTCGCACAAACAATAGCTTTACACTTGTCCACTTTACAGGAGCCCAAGCTAATAGTGACCAAACTTGCTATAGCAGCTAAAGATATCGATATAAAACGCTTCATAGTTATAACTTACAAATGAATAATAATATGGTTTATAATAAATTTTTAATTTAATGCCTAAAAGTAGTTAAAGAAATTGAAAAACCAAATTTTTACGCATAAAATCTATCCATTTTTCTGTCCGAAAGAACGGTTACTGTTCGGCTTTTGGTTTTTCCCATGGAAATTATTGTTCGCATTCCTGTTTTTATTGTGATTGCCTTTACTCCGGTTTTGATTGCTCTGCGCATGCTTTTTGTGCGCACTGTTTGGATTAAACCTGGGCGTCCGTGCATCGCCGGGCACGTAATCCAGGGCGCCCTTGCTCAGATGCCTGAGCTCCTCTTTGATCATATCGTCCTGCACCTGTTCCTTATGCCAGTTAGCATAGGAAAGTTTCATGTAATAGGCAATGCTGTTTACATAACCTTTCTTTTTGACATCATCTTCGGTGGCCACTGCCCTATCAATAATCTGGGAAATATTTCTTCCGATATGCCGGTTGCGGATACTTTTTTGAGGATAAGGGACCGGTTCCGGTTTTTTCATCATTTCGTCCCGGGTAGGCGTAGGGTAAGGCGAGTCAATATCAATTTTAAAATCTGAAATCCGGTAAATATGATCCCAAAGCTTATGCCTGAAATCTTCTACGTTCTTTAAGTGAGGATTCAGAATACCCATCAGTTCTATTATAGCATAAGCATTTTTCTGCCTTTGTTCTCTATCCTCTATCGTCAGGATATAGGCCACCATTTTTTGAATATTTCTGCCGTATTCGGGCATCAATAGCTTATTGCGCGATGTATTGTATTTCATTAAGTAATTCTAAGTAGAAGAAAAATTTTCCTATAAATTGCTGGGCTTTACGTTTTCCGGAGTAGTAAATAAAACGCTAAACAATGACCCCTGGATTGCAAATATAAGTCCTTTTTAAAATTGAAGTAAATATTTTATTATAAATTTGCTAGCTTTTTTCAGCAGAAAGTCTGCCACCTTAAAAAAAATAAATCAACTTTATTTTACCAGACATGCAAAATCACTTTATAGAAACCAATAATATCAAGCTACACTATATCGAGTTTAAGACTTCTGAAAACAAGCCTACCATAATCATGATCCACGGGATCACGGCCAATGCACATGCTTTTGATGGCATCATTCACTCGGGGCTTTTCGGCAATTACAATATAATATGCCCGGACCTGCGGGGAAGGGGCCTGAGTTCTAAACCTGCCTTTGCCT
>CAXYKQ010000060.1:0-3195 GCA_964277835.1 uncultured Edaphocola sp.
AGTATTATTACCTCCGGTATTTTAAGAGTCTATGCTTTATCAGACGGCAAAGAGATCACCCAATGGATCTCTACCGAAAACTTCCTGGTCACGGAGGTAAGCGGGTTCTTTTTCGACCAGCCCAACCGCTGGAATATACAGGCGTTTACGGACACTACCCTGCTGACCCTCACAAAATCGAATTACCATAAGCTTTGCGCCGCGTTTCCCAAGTGGCATGAAATTGAGAAACGGTTTATTGTGAAATGTTTTGCCCTAATCGAAGACCGGATCTTTTCGCATTTGTCAATGAGCGCTGAGGAACGCTACCGGCGATATTTCCAGCAGCACAGTCCTTTATTCAACCAGGTGCCTTTGCAATATATTGCGTCCGTGCTGGGCATGACGCCCGAAACCTTCAGCCGGATCCGGAAAAAAATGGCGGAGAATTCTTGATATTTATCAAGCGCTGCTGTAATTAAAACGTTCATTTTTGCCTTGTATTGAAAGAAAAAAATCATGAGCAAAAATATCAATCACACACTTAAACTCGAAGAAGCCGGGCAATTTGCCCTTGCTGTATTTCTATGTAGCTTTTTAGATTATAGCTGGTGGGTGTTTCCCGCCTGTCTGTTACTTCCCGACCTATCTATGGTTGGCTACCTGGGCGGTGACAAAAAGGGAGCACGGCTTTATAACCTTTTTCATAATAAATTATTGGCAATATTGATTTTGATAACCGGGTTTTCCCTGAGCATTTCCTGGCTTGCATTGACCGGCATTATTTTAATGGGACATGCAGCTATGGACCGGATGCTGGGGTATGGTTTGAAACTGGACGAGGGCTTTGCCCATACCCATTTGGGAAGGATCGGAAAGAAGGGCTCTGACTAAGCCTTAAAAACATACAGCACTTTTGCGCCAAACACACGGAGGTTTTCATGAAAACACACAGAAGTTTTGTTTAAAAGACAAGGGTGTTTTTTTCTCCTGTCCCATGGGTTGCCAACTTAGCACAATAAATACCCTCCCACCCGATCCCCATAATCATTCGAACAGAAAACCTCCATGCTTTTTGCCCCAGGAATGGAACGCGCAGGGAGGTCTTGCCGGAATAATTTTAAAACCTGATGGATGATTTTTGTATTCCAACTCATTTGGTTTTCAGATCACCTTTTTTCCAAAGCTGTAATGTTTGAGCTGTAGCTCATAAAATGCAGCAAAATAAGCTACCGTTGCCCGGTTTCTGTTAACGTGATAAAAAAATCTACAGAGCGCCCGCAGATGCCACCTAATCAAACCCACTTCCAATGCACCGCACAATATCCATAAGCGCTTTTAAGAAATTTCTTAAAAACCCCTATCAGTATCAATTCCCGGGTTACTATTTCTTAATAAACATTTTATTTAGGATCTCCCTGCCGGGAGCCGCCTCCACCTGCAGGCAGTAGGCACCTGGTCGCAAACCCGAAACATCAAGCCGCATTTTCGCGGAGCTGATCGTATTGCCAATATACATCACGGTACGGCCGGCCGGGTCAGTAACCCGGACCATAGCTTCTCCGCTTATTCCTTCAATCGTTAAAACATCGCGTACCGGGTTGGGATAAAGGGATAGTGTAAGCGCTTCTTCAAGGGTGATATTGACTACGGTGCTGTAACCAAAGCGGCCATCCCGGTCCGTTTGTTTTAAACGGTAAAAGTTTTTCCCCTTTTTGGGCTGCTTATCGGTGAAGCTGTAAGCGGATTCCAGGAGGCCGGTTGCGTTAGCGGCTTTTACAAAACCGATCACCGACCATTGGTTCCCATCCCAACTTCGCTCCACGTAGAATCCCTCAGTATTTCTTTCGCGCTGCGTCGTCCATTCCAACATAATACCATGCAATGTGTTACCGGCCTTGAACTGGCTGAATTGCAGGGGCAATGGCGTGGACCAATTGACCGTATAGCTGGCAGGCGTAGGATCCCTGAAACCAGCAGCGTCCACATAGGCGTATTCGAAAATGGTGTTGGTGTACCCGCTGCCATCGAACTGCAGGTAGAATTTAGAAGGGTCTGTAAAGGAGGTTCCGCTGGCAATATCGGTAGCGGTAACGGCCTGCGGAGCACTTCCGCCATAATAGAATAGCGTACCGTTAGTCGGTAGCGAAGTGATCTGAACCGCCCGCGGTGCATTAATACTGCCGGTGTTACCGGAATAAATGCCATCTTCGGGGTCGGCGCCGGCGGGTAACGGCGATTGGCTGCCGTCCAGGAGCAGGGTGCTGCCGGATGCAGGTGGGCCGGCCAGTGTGTACCCGATTACGTCGGAATTAGGCAATTGCTCTATAGCGAAATTGCGGTTGGACGACGTAGTGGTGCCCGGAGGAGGCTTCACCATGGTAAATACCCCGTCTGCGTTGCCATCCAGTGTGGTACCTACGCCTTCCCCGATGCGTGCCCAGCCGGCCGGGAGGGTGTGGTCAATCGGTGTGACACTCGTATTCGTGCCGATCGCGTAGATGCCCATCGAAAGTTCAAGGCGGTGACCTGTACCATTATTACCTGTAAGGGAAAAAACGCCGTTAGCCGGTAGCGCTACTACATCTATGATTGTTTGATTAGCTGCATTGACCAGGTACATATAGAGCTGGCCGTTGGCGTTGGTACCTGATTCGGCCGCGTCAAGTATAAAGTTGCCGTTTGCATCTGCGAATACACGGCCGGAGATGGTTAATGTAGTAATTGATTGCGCCTGCGCATGCATACTACAGCCTGCTAAAGCCAGCATAATGGCTGTAGCAGCTTTAAGGTAAAGCTTGTTTTGTTTCATACTAATTGATGTTTAGTAATCGCGAAATTGATATTTTTCCATTTCATGCTATAATTATTCCGTAATAGTACGATACAATATATAAGAAGTTCAAGATTGGCGTTTCGCCGTATTAGTAGTTTCTGAGTAAGCAAATGCTTTGCGTATCTGCTGAAAATGTCCTCATATCCGCCTTGTATCAGTTCAGCAGTTTATTACCAGCTAAACTATCATTCAAAATTATTTAAAAGTACTTTTAAAAAAATTGCCCCTTAAATTAATTGATCGTAATATTGCAATTAAATGAATTGATGATGGGCGCTACGAAAACCGATTTATTCACGAAGCAGCAGAACGATCTTGCTAACATGGCGAAGGCGTTGGCACATCCTGCACGCATAGCTATTTTACAGGAACTGGTCAAG
>CAXYKQ010000061.1:0-5370 GCA_964277835.1 uncultured Edaphocola sp.
TGCGGCTTCCGGGTATCCATAATTAAAGTTTGTCCTGGTTTTCACCTCAGTAAACACCAGCACATCGCCATCTTTTGAAATAATATCAATTTCTTTATGTTGCCACCGGTAATTTTCAAAAAGGATGACATGGCCTTTCTCTTTCAAAAGTGCTACCGCGGCTAGCTCCCCAGCCCTACCTTTATCCAGGTTCCCGGCCATAGGGTTCTAAATACATTTCATAATGGAAGCGTACAACTGCTGTGCACTCCGGTCCCAACTGAATTGACTACTCTGCACCGCAGCTTCCTGTATGAACTTGTGGCGCAACGGTTCTTCTTTATACATTTTTTCCATTGCTGCAGCAATACTTTCCACTTCTTCGGGGTTTACTAATATACCCGCATTTCCTAATACTTCGGGCATGGAAGAGGTCTGAGAAGCGATGGCGGGCACGCCACATTTTAAAGCTTCGAGAATAGGAATACCAAACCCTTCAAACAAAGAAGGATATACCATAGCATAAGCCGAGGCGGTGATCTTTGCCAACTCTTCTATAGCCACATAACCCAGCCAGATCACTTCCTCTTTAAAAGGCATTTTAGCCTTGGCTTCTTCTATATCTTTTGCCAGCCAGGCCATACGCCCTACAATGACCAATTTCATGGGACTTTTCTGCCGGCGCTTAAATTTCACGAACGCCTTCAATAAATTGATCACGTTCTTTCGGGGATGTAGCGAACCGGTAAACAGGAAAAACTGCTTGCCATCGGTATATTGCTCGCGTACCTTCTGTTTTTCTTCGTAAGCAAGGGGTTGATAAAGCTCATGCGCACCATTGTAAACAACATCGATCTTATCGGCAGCAACGCCATAGCGGCTGATGATGTCCTGCCTGGTAAATTCAGACACGGCGACCACCCGTTTTGCTTTCTGTATAAACTTTGGCACATATCGTCGGTAATGCATCAGGTTGACTTTACTCACAAAATTCGGGTAATGCTCGAAGGCCAGGTCGTGCACCACAAGGCAGGTCGGCACCTTAGTACTTAAGCTGGCATAATTGTCGGGAGAAAGGAATACATCGATCTTATATTTTTTCAATGCCCTGGCAATCGACCACTCAAACCAAATATAAAAAAGTACCGGGTGCCTCGCCTGCGGCGAAAGCACTACCGGCGTTACGTTATCTGCAAAAACAAAAGCCCTGTCATAAGGCCGGTCAAAAAAGAAATAAAATTCATGTTCGGGGTGATCGGCAACCATACGCTTCAATGTCTCATGCATGAACCAGCCGATACCTTCCAGTTTACCCTTTAGAAACAAACGGGTATTTACTCCTATCCTCATAGTGATAAAAATAAAGGATAATTTCTTTGAAAGAAACTATCCTTGAAATTAGTTATTTAAAACATCAGTTTAAAAAGAAACCATAATGATGCTGCTTAAAGGAATGATGACACCGCCTTTAAGCTGTATACTTTTTTCAGTTGCCGACCATACGGTAGTCTCTACAGTCATAGGTCCTTCTGAAGTTTGAAACGTTATTATTGTTTTACCTTTATACTCATTCCCTAATCTCACGGCATATTCTAATTCTTTCCTCAACTCTATCGATCGGTCTTCGGCAGCAGGAACCATCAAATAGTTTTCAATCTCTTCTTTTTGAATCATGGTTGATTTCATCTCTGATACATTTAATTGCTCGACCATCATAAACATCTTTATTTTTATAGATTAAAAATAAGCAATTTCAGATGGACAGCCCGTTCTAAAGTGTGCAAATTTAGTTAAACCATTTCAACTGACAAAAAGGAAAAATCAGATGTGGTTTACTTGCTGCTCATCACCTATTGTGACCCTGCTCATTTTACATTGCTCTCTCAAATGTAATGAAAAAATAATTTATTTCACATAGTCATTTTCGATAAAATCATTAAAATTTTTTAATTGATGTACCTGGCTATCAATTAAATGCCTCCAGGAAGCATTTAACCTTGTTGAAAGCCCGGTAAGAATCATTTCCCTGCTGCAATCAATAGCTGAATGGCCAGGATCTGTTCTTTAAACGCTCGCATTTCTTTAAAGTCAAATATAAATAACTAATTTTATCTCCATTAAATCCATAGATGCCCAAACCATTCCAAAAAACCATTAATTTATACGGTATTTACCGGCAACTCGCCCCCTACACCCGCCCCTACAGGTGGCTGATCAATGGCACGCTCCTGCTTACCCTATTGGGTGCGCTTACGGCACAGGTCAACCCGGTTGTGCTCAAATACACCGTGGACGAAGTCAGCAAATTAATGCAGGACTCCGGTTCCTTTGAAAAAGGAATGCCGGTACTTCTATTAATCAGTGTGATCTTATTGGGCAAAGAAATCCTCAATATTTTTATCAATTTCGGGCAGAAATTTTACGGGGAAAAAATCCGGATCAATGTCAGCTCCCGCCTCGCCCAGGCTGCCATCGACAAGATATTAACTTACAAAGTGGCTTATTTCACAGATGAGGATCATAGCTCCGGAAAACTGCAAACGCGGATAGACCGGGGTATTGAGAGTCTGACCCGGCTGGTGCAAAACTTTTTTATTGATATACTTCCTTTGTTTTCCAGCGCGGTTATTGCGCTTATCATCATGTACCTGCAGAATATATATGTCGGACTGGTCTCCACGGTGATCGTACCCATCTATTTTTACATCACGGCAAGACAGGCGAAGAAACTCGGCGGTGTAAGGCGGAAACTGCGCAGCCAAAGGGAACAAAAGACTTCAGGCTTGCTCAACCTGGTCAATTCCATTATGGTCATTAAAAGCTTTGTACGCGAAAAATTGGAAGGCAAAAAACAGCTGAACCTGCAAAAGCAGCTAATGGACAGCCAGCTGGCCACACGCAGGGCCAGCTTCCTCTATGACGGGCTGAAAACCTTCATCGAGCAGATCGGCGTGGTATTGATCATACTATTGACCGTTTACCTGGTACTGCAACAACAAATGACCATCGGTGCTATTATGCTGCACATTATGTTGTTCAACAATGTATCGGCCCCTATACGGCAATTGCACCGCATTTATGATGATATGAATGATGCGATGATCTATGCCGAAAGCTATTTCGAGATTTTAAACGCGGATGACCAGGTCGAACCGCAAGGCCCGGTCGCTGACCATGATATCAAGGGCAACTTTGAGATCGACAAAGTTTATTTCGAATACCCCAATGGCACTAAAGCCCTGCACGACGTTTCCCTTCACATCGAAAGCGGGAAAACTACCGCGCTGGTAGGCTTGAGCGGGGCCGGGAAGTCAACGGTCATTAGTTTACTGAGCAAATTTTATACCCCCAACCGAGGTACGATACAACTGGATGGCATTAGTCTGGATGATTACGACAATGCACACTTGCGAGACGAAATCGGGCTGGTGCTGCAGAAAAACCATATCTTCCAGGGGAGCATTGAGGAAAATATCCGGTATGGCAAAACTGAAGCTCGCTTCGAGGAGATTAAAGAAGCAGCCCAAAAAGCTTACCTGCACGAACAGATCATGGCGCTGCCGGACCAGTACAATTACGATGCAACCCTGCTTTCAGGGGGACAGCAACAGCGCATCGCCATAGCCCGGTTATTCTTAAAAGATCCCCCGATCATCCTGCTGGATGAGCCTACCGCAAGCCTGGACGCTATAGCGACCGAGCACATCAAAAACTCTCTGGATGCGATCAAGAAAGGCCGAACGGTAGTCATCATTTCTCATTCTCTTTCCCAGATCATTGATGCCGACAAGATCTATGTCATGCAGCATGGAACCGTAGTCCAGTCCGGCACCCATGAAAGTCTTTATAAGGAGGAAGGGGTCTATAAGGAAATCTTCGATGCTTCCGCACGCAGCCTGAACCTGGACCGTTTATTAAAAACAATTGCTGATAAATCCTGATCTAAAGGGTGGAAATTTTTAGTGCGACACGGCTTTCAATCCTATAATAGAGCCGATCAATGTTGCCAGGAAAAACACCCGCCAGAAGCTGGCCGGGTCTTTAAAAATGAGGATGCCGACTAAAGCTGTGCCTACCGCTCCAATACCGGTCCATACGGCATAGGCAGTACCGATGGGTAATGTTTGGGTAACTTTTACCAGGAGTAGCATACTGATGGTCAGGGCAAGGAGAAACCCGGCGTACCACCAGGCTGCCGCAGCACCTGTGGCCTCTCTTGCTTTGCCCAGGCAGGCAGCAAACACAACTTCGAAAATTCCCGCGATGACCAGTAAAATCCAGTTCATTATATTTATCGTTTTAGCAGCGCAAAGTTCTTAAAAGATACCGGTCGTTCATTTTACAAATGATAAAATCTCATCAGCGCACATCGGCCCTGATACGGCTCAGGCTCACCTGTGTGATGCCGAGATAAGCAGCGATCACACTGAGCTGTACCCTTTGCAGCAGGTCCGGGTTATGCTCCAGCAAATCTTTATAGCGCTCTGTTGCGGTTTTGAATTGTTTCGAGATCAGTCGTTCTTCCGTATGGATCAATTCCTGTTCGGCAAATTTCCTGCCCCAATTAGCGATATGAATATCTTCTGAAAACAGTTGCTGTAAAATGGCGCCGTCCAATTGGTACAGTTCACAGTCCTCCAGCAGTTCTATATGCTCATAACCCTCTTTTTGCTCCACATAGCTCCTCATGGAAATAATGGTGGCGCCTTCCTTCCCGATCCAGAAGGTTACCTCATTATCATCAATATTGGCAAAAGCCCGTACCAGTCCCTTCCTGATGAAATAAATATGCTGATCAACTTTATTGGCTTTTATCAGCAGGTGACCTTTCTTGAAAACAACCAGCCTCGTATGTTGGATCAGGGTAGCCTTCGAGCTATCCGGAATCGGGAAAACGCTGTCAAGAATCTCTTCGATAAGCATAAAATAAGAATAATAAGAAGCCATAGCAATGCGCTACCGGCTAAAACTAATCAATTATTCATAAATCCGGCGCATTAACTTAACAAGAGATTGCCTACTATTCTATATTTGATTTTTTACCTTTGTCAGCAACCATACTTTAAGCGCATAATGACCACGACTGAAAAAAAGCAGCAACTCCGTAAACATAAATCGCTGGCCACCGGATTATTCCTCCTGATGGCGCTTATATTTATCGCGATGACTATTGCTATTGAAAAAGCCCCGCAACCATGGATGCATTATGTAAAGGCATTCACGGAAGCCGCTATGGTAGGCGCTTTAGCCGACTGGTTTGCAGTAACGGCATTGTTCCATTACCCATTAGGTTTGCGTATTCCCCACACAAACCTGATTGAAAACAGCAAACAAAGGATCGGAGATAACCTGGGCAGTTTTGTCGTAGACAATTTCCTTACTTCCGAAAAT
>CAXYKQ010000062.1:0-8089 GCA_964277835.1 uncultured Edaphocola sp.
ATTCAATGCTAAGATCAAGATGTTCAGAAGACAATTCAGAGGGGTTAGGTCTGTCGAATTTTTCTTGTTCAGGCTTGCTAAACTTTATGCCTAATAATGCTAACTCCACAACTTTCTACATTGATCCTAAAAAAGTGACAAATTTTCGACCAGCACAAAATAAAAAAGCTTTGTAAATCAATGACTTACAAAGCTTTTAGCGTGCCCAGAACAGGAATCGAACCTGCACTCCCTTGCGAAAACCAGATTTTGAGTCTAGCGCGTCTACCAATTCCGCCATCTGGGCATCCTCTTTCTCTCGAAGGGACTGCAAAGGTAATATAGCTTTTATTGAAAAACAAATTTTTTACTGCAAAATTTACATGCCTTTTTAGCTTAATTTCATGTCCGCTTAACCAGCGCTCTTTTTATTCCTATTATTCATTTTTATGAACCTGCGGTATCTTATCCTATTCGTGCTTTTGTTACCCTCCTGCGTTTCTAGAAAGAAACAAAGCATCCAACACAACATTTTAACCCTTAAAGACAGCTATTGTAAGGCATCAAGACGCTATGGCTATCTCAGCGCTATGCCTTCTTACAACTCCGACTCTATACTCCAGGCCAACAACCACCTGCGGCAACAGCTTACTGATCAGAGTATCTTAATCCTTAATGCACTGGGGACACTTGACGAGGTAGAGCAGATTTTAAAGCTCCGGAAAGACACCACCCTAAACGCGAAAGTAAAAGTGCTGCAATTAAAGAATACGATCAATAGTAAGATCACGATCGCGCTTACCGAACTTGATGCTGTAGCTGCGGAGTACGACTGCGAAGGCGAGCGGGTAAGCCAAATGGCCGCCTACGTGGAAAATATTAATAATTCCAGGAATGAAAAAATGATCCTCTACTCGATCATCACGGGGGCCGCCACTTCTGTGGCCGGGAGCCTGGTCAGCAGCCAGAGCCTATCGAATGCGATAAATATCGGCGGTGGTGTGGCCGGGGCAGGCCTTGGTCTGGCTACCCTGAACCCCAAAGGAAAAAAAGTAGCCTTTATCCATAAACGTAATCTTCTAAGGGATATATGGGAAGAAAAACTATCCTCGCCTAATTTCCCTCCCTTCGTCTGGTACATGTACACGGAGCCGCACTTTTCCAGCAATCAAAACAGTTCTGTGATCAGCGGCATAAAAGAACGCTGGCTGCACTTTCACTTCGACGATGACACCGCCGCTGCCCGACATTCCATCCTGTTCGGCGATGGCGGCTTCTACCGTGCCCTTGATCTGCATAACCGCGCCGCCATGCTCAACCAGATGCAATCTGCTACGAGAACGATCAACCAGAATTTCAACTACCTGCTCCTCGACCTGGATAAGTTGATACAGGCTGAATAAGGCTGCTGCCGGGTAAATAGATAACATAAAGAAGGAGTAGTTTTAAACATTTCATTAGCGGAACAGCGGCTATCTTTGCAGTTCATTTTTAAACTAAAAACATAATAATGAAAAGTACAAGACTAAGGATTGCGCTCACGGGAGCATCCATCCTGTTATCGGCAGCATTGTTCTCCTCTTGCAAGAAAAACACTTCCCCGTTCAGCAACAAAAATGCCAGGGTGACTTTTTCAGTTTCCAGTGCATTCAACAAAGCGGAGGGCGACCACTTTACACTCAGCATTGGCGGTTCTACACTCGACGGCACTTCAGTAGACTGGACGGTTGACGGCACTACGGAAAGAGGCACTATTGTCAGTGTGACCAGTGATTATGTGAACGGCGGCAAATCGAATGTAGTCGTGGCCTCTGCTCAAAAATTCAACTCCGGCAGCGTGAACATTTCCAGCTTCAATATCGGCGGTGCACCATTTACTGTAAGCTATAAGGTAGAAGTAGACGGTAAAGTAATCGATGAAAAAAGTGTGGAAATAGCAGATGGTAACGATCCTTTGACAAAGAATTACACCTTGTAATATATCCGGGAGCAAACACTGAATGTGCTCTGTTTTGAACGTAAAGGCTGAACTTTGTTCGGCCTTTACCGTTTACATGGGGCGAGCAAATACATCCCGCCCGCTACCAGGAGTGGACATTAAATAACAAACCAATTAGTTTTTATATTTGTTCTATACAGTCCAAAACCAAACTACAGCTCCTTAAAAATATTTTTTTCCTACTTTAAAGTAAAATAAACGCTGCTTCGTCTTATGTAATATGTATGCCGAAGCGAATATAGAAATGGCGCAAGAATCCAAATCTTCCCTGATTACCCAAACCGTAAAAAAGTACGGCAGCAGGCTGATGTCTTTTATCCTGCCAAAGGTCAGGAGCAGGGAAGACGCAGAAGATATATTGCAGGATGTATGGTACCAACTCAGTAATATCACCCAGATTGGCGATATCCTTAACCTGGGCAGTTGGTTATATAAAGTATCGAACAATAAGATAACCGATCTCTACCGTAAGAAAAGACCGGAAAGACTGGAAGATTTCTTTTATGAGGATGAAGACGGGGAACTGAACTTCAGCTTTAAAGACCTGATGCTCCTGGACAATTCTGATAATCCCGAACTGATTTATTACCGCGAAGAAATCTGGCAACAGTTCCATGAAGCCCTGTTGGAAATGCCGGAAAAACAAAGTTATGTTTTTATCGAAAATGAACTTAAAGACCGCACTTTACAGGAAATAGCAGGGGAACTGGGAGAGAATATAAAAACAATCATTAGCCGGAAACAATACGCGGTAAAACACCTGCGCAAAAAACTCGCTTATTTATACCAGGAAATCAATTTATAAAAATTATGAACAACAATAACAGATTCAGACGCAAGAAGGGCTTTTTCATTATCATACCCATTACACTGGTTTTCGGGCTCACAGGCATCGTTATGTGGCTCTGGAATGCCACATTGGTGGGCACTGTTAGCGGGATCGCCGCAATCTCTTACTGGCAGGCGATGGGCCTACTCGCATTAAGCAAAATTTTATTCGGCGGCTTTCCTGGGAAAAGGGGCGGGATGGGCGGCCGCCATTGCCGGCGGGGCGATAGGCCGGATGGAGCGGAACACCTGAGCAAGGAAGAAAAAGAACAGTTCAAAATGATGTGGAAAGAACGCTTCAAGCGCAAGTTCAATAGAGAGGCTTAATGTTTAAGGTAAAACGGGCGTTCATTCGTCTTTAGTTATAAACCAATAAAATCAATAAAAAAATGGAACAATCAAAACGCGGTGCCGGCCTGGCAGGCATCCTGGCAGTTGTAGGCGGCGCCCTACTGGTCAAAAAATTTGCAAAAAGAAGAGCAATAATGCGCCATACTTTGGCGGAGTATGGCATTAACGGGCATAACCCTTTAGCGATAGCCGATCAGGTAAGGGCGATGGACCAGGAAAAGTATGAACACCTGAAAGAAAAACTGGAACAGCAATTCAACAGGAGCCGCTGCCGGCACTAAGCGCAAGGATTTTCATAATCCTCAATCAAAAAACGAATCTGCCTGCAGCTTCGTTTTTGTGCATTTAAAAAATCTACAGCAACACGAAGTATTTTGCGCTGCTTTATATGGACTAAAAAACCTATTTTTAGAGCGATTTCATTGATTACAGATGCGCTACCTTATTTTATTCTTTTCATTATTGCTGCTTACTGTTCGGGGAAGCGCCCAAAATAGATATAACCCGGAAGATTTCCATAAATTGAAACGGCTCGCAGCACCCTGGTTAATACAGGCCAACGCCGGCATGCCCATTTATGAAAAGTGGGAGATCACTAATGATTCTTTGCTCTCCGGGACGTGGTACCGCATTACATCCGATAAAGAATATGTACCGGAAGCCGGAATAAAATTATGTTACCACAACCATAGGATATTTGCCGAATTTGATTGTAAAGGCGATAATAATGGGCGCGAAGCGTTATTAACTTTTGAGCTGAAAAGTACGGATAAAGGTATCTATTCTTTTGCAAGCGCTACAGACGCATTACCCGCAGCAACCGGGAAACGAGGCAATATAAAATCACTGATCAATATCACTTATGATTTTTCTAAAAAAGGTCAAGTCACTGTTCAAAGACAATATATCATCCCCGATACCGGTTTACAAACGGTTCGCTATGTTTTTATAAAGGACGGAGCTACAAAATAGCATCCAGTGAGCAGACCGAATATTTTTCTGCTGTTAATGCGTTTCTGTGTATCTTTTAAAATTATCCAGGATGGCCTGCCAGCCCTGCTCCTGCATTTCTATGGAATTTTGAGATTCCGGCTCAAATACTACGACAACATTTGTCCGACTCTCCCCTTCAGGGATGAAAGAAACAGTCACTTTCCTCTGATCATCCATTGTGTAGTCGAGCGACTTATTAGCCACCACATTATTGTAAGTGCCACCGAAATCAAAGCCGAAACTGCCATCACGTGCTTCCATCCGATAGCGGAAACGGCCTCCTTCCTTTAAGTCGTTTTCTGCCTTGGGGCAATGCCAGGATTCGTGCGCTGCATTCCATTGCTGTACATGCTCTGGGTTATTGTAATAGTCCCAAACCTTCTCCAGGCTTGCATTTACTGTTGATTCAATCGTTATTGCTTCCATATTGATAAATGATAGACAAAATATAATTGGTATTAAGCTTTACTGTTCGCAAATTTCTTTTAACTTACGGAAAGCGCGCGGAAAGGCCTCGTTCATTTTATCAAAATACGCTTTCTGGTTATCCAGTTCCAGGCTGAGATGCGTGAAGCCGGCTTCATCTTCAGATAAACGGTAACTTTCAAGGATGCCGGTCCATTGTTCTGTTTCCTCATCCAGCTCCTGCTCCTCGCCATTCACAATAATACCGATATGGCTCAAAATCATTAGCTCGTTCTCCTGCATAAAGAGCACATCACTATACAAACCATTACCGCCGGGCGCCAATAAATGAACGGTTTCCCCGGCTTTAAATTCGCCGTCGTAATAAGAGCCTTCCGTAAATTCCGACGTCCAGGCTTTATACCCTTCTTTGCCCCACATCTTTTGCCATACTTTTTCGCGGGGAGCCCGGATATCAATTTCGAAATATTGCCTACCGATATCGTGTAAAAAATTGCGTAAAGAAATACTGACGATGCCTTTCCACCCAAATTCATAATTCTCCCCGGAAAATTCAGGACCGGCGTCTGAAAAGGAATCCAAACCGCTATGGGTAAGCGTAAGCAGCGTGTGTTCCTCATCAATGCCGGAAAGCTCCCAACGCAATATGGAACGCCCTTTGGACTGATCGGGATGGGCCCAGGTATGCGCGAATACTTCTAATGTTTTCACCTCCAACACTTCGCAGGCATGCAAATAGGTCTGCTGCTGATCATCTCCATAAAAAGTAAATACATTGCCCGGTTTTAGTTCAAAATTATGTACCTTAAAATACCATTCACGCATTAATTTGGGAGCGGTAATCGCTTCCCAAACGGCTTTAAGCGGGGCCTTGAACTTTTGTTGTAATATAACTGTATCCATTATTCATTTATTTAAATATTCGCAGCGCAGTTTAATCCACGATAAACACTTCCGTTTCTGCAAGGGTAATGGCTTTATGTGCCTGCACCTTATCCCCGAGTACGTAGCTGTTGCCCTTGGTTACATCTACGCTGGTACCGTCTTTAAATTCTATGATCAATACGCCGTTCAGCACGAGCAGAATATGCCCTTTCTCACACCAGTGCGCCGCTTTAAAATCGGCAGAATAAGTATTGTGCCGAATGGTCACGCTGCCCATTTCTTTAGCTTTTGTAATGACATATCCCGTTTCGCCCTCTATTTTCCCCGCCGGTATCTCTTCCCAGTTGATCGCTACATTTTCATTAAAAATATCCATGTGTTTTTACTTTTGTTTTGAAGGTAGCATTTTATTCTTCCACTCCCAAGACAATAGTGAATAACATTCGGAATCTTCGTTTTTACCGTCCACTATAGTCTTCCCGAATAGTGCCGTGGCATGTAAAATCAAATCTTTGCAGCAACCTGAGAGAGGGCAGATTCTGCCTCCACAATAAAGCCGACACCTGATGTAGCTGCATCTTTCAAAACCATAAGCCGGCACATGCTCCAATGTCTTTGTCACAAGCCCGGCCCGGCCGTCATTCCAGGTATGAAAGCCGCAGGCGCTCAAGGACTGGCCGGTTATTTTATCGGGCAAGAAGAAATACAATAGGAAAGCCGCCGCTTTTCCATACCTATCCAGGTGATGCATATATATACCGCCTCGTCGAGTGGTATTAGTTTCTTTATTTCCTCTCTTTCAAGTTAAGAAATAGTTCGTGCAGCACCGTTGGCGCAACCACGTTTAACGTTAAACAATTTGCTTCGCGATAAGCAAAATCCTATCTGGAATCGTATTTTCATTTACAACCTGTTGCACACCTTTGTTGCTTGTCACAGCCAACTCGTCTTCTTTTCCGGAGTTACAAGCGTTACATCACGACTTAACGGTTACGCCCGTGTTTATTTTTCCAATACCTTCTTAAGGTTGTTTAGCCCGGTGTCAAAGTCTTTACCCATGTCATAAAAAAGGCTCATCAGGTTGAATGGATAAGGTGATTTACCGACGATTCCCCAGGTCACTCTTGTTTGCCCGCCAGGAGCTTCAGTTGTGGTCATATAGGAGTCAGCCGGATCCCCGAAACCGAAATCCAGGCTTGCTTCCAGTCGCTCGCCTTCTACGATTTTAGTGATAAGCTGGGAACCTTTACCGAGTTCTTTACTATCCCAGGAATACCTGAAACCAACATTGCCGTCAGTGCCCTCATAGCTTTTTTTCATACCCGGGTCCATCAATTGCCATTTGCCGTAGTTATCCTGGTTCTTAATATACTTGATGTAGTCGAACACTACTGCCCGTGGCTTGTTGATGACAATACTGCGTTCATAGGTAAACCCCTTAGGCAGAAAAGCCGCTACAATAAGCCCAATGGCTATTATTGCTAAAATAATGATGCCAGTCCATTTTAAAATTTTCATTGCTTTGGTTTTTGTGTCTGTGAGATAAGGAAATTTTTCTTTTCCGGTAATTGATCATGCGATCCGTTTAAGGTGGAACCCAACCGTTTTGACAGACTGGTTGGCGCAACATTCATGCGACTACCGCATGACCGATCTCCTTGATCTTCCGTCGGTGAAGGCTATCGGATAAAAAAGGATTTGATGATGCCAAACATCACCAAATCCAACCGGTTATATCCTGCCTACTTCATAGAGTGGAAGCCTATCGCGTTCCCTTCAGTATCGGTTACGATGGAGCAGAATCCGTATTCACCAATAGGCATTTTGGGCTGGCAAACTTTACCTCCTGCTGCTTCAACTTTCGTTTCCGGAACTGCACAGTCATCGGTAACAAAATAAAGCATGGTGCCACCGGGACCGCCTTTCATATCTTTCATTTTAACCAGTGCCCCGGACGCCCCGGGATAATGCATTTCGCCCTGGAAGGCGCGCATTTCCATATCTTCGTGGCCTTCAGGAGTTGGGATGGGAGCCGTTTTAAGGCCTAAAACCTGCTCATAGAATGCAGCAGCCCGATCCATATCCGATACATAAATCTCAAACCAGCCTACCGGGTTCATGTTGTTCGTTTCCATAAAATATCGTGTATTTGAAGTGATTAAGGTTCCAAAAATATCCCGAATTTCGCACAGTAAAAATTGTCCTGGGGCAAGAAATATCCGGTATTTTTCTAAGCGCTGTTATAAACCACTTCCAGGTCCGCGATGATAATTTTTTTCATTTGCAGCATTGCATCCATGGCAGCTTGCGCTCCGGCAGGCTTATCCCGGTCTCCCATCAGTGCTGCCAGGCGTTTGGGAACGATCTGCCAGCTCAGGCCAAATTTATCTTTCAGCCAGCCACAGTTACCCGCTACGCCGCCGTCGGCAATTAGTCGATCCCATAACGTATCGGTCTCTTGCTGGTCGTTCGTCATAACGACCAAAGATACCCCCTCGTTAAAGTTAAACTTGTGTTCCAGCGAGGAATCCATACAAGCCAATTTATAATTACTGATCCTGAATTCCGCATGCTGGATATGTTCCGGCGCATCTCCACCTTCTCCGTCTTTATAGTACAGGATGCCGT
>CAXYKQ010000063.1:0-3560 GCA_964277835.1 uncultured Edaphocola sp.
CTACCGATCTGCCGGTTACGGTGAAAACAAGGCTGGGTTGGGATGAGAGTAATAAAAACATAGAGGAGGTAGCCGAGCGCCTGCAGGATGTGGGCATTAAAGCCTTATCCATTCACGGGCGTACCCGCATGCAAATGTATAAAGGTGAGGCGGACTGGACCCTTATCGCTAAAGTCAAGAACAACCAGAGAATAAAAATACCTATCTTCGGGAATGGTGACATCGATAGTCCGCAAAAAGCATTAGCGTACAAAAACAGGTACGGCGTTGATGGTATTATGATCGGCCGTGCAGCCATCGGATATCCCTGGTTCTTCAGGGAAGTGAAGCATTACTTCGCTACCGGCGAGATACTGCCGCCCCCAACGGTGGAAGAGCGGATTAGCGTATGCCGGAAACACGTAGAGAAGTCCTGCGACTGGAAAGGGGAAAAGCTGGGTATACTGGAAATGCGCCGCCATTATGCCACTTACTTTAAAGGCTTAAGAAATGCGAAAGAATACCGCATGCGCCTGGTAAACGCGGGTACCCTGGAAGAAGTCCGTACTATCTTAAAAGAAAGCATTATCGGCTTGACAGAGGCGAATGCCGAGCTGACCTGAATTCTGTAACCATTAATTTATTATTCACTATGTCCGCATTCCGGCACCAGGTACTCGTTTATTGTGAGCAGATCACCCACCGGCTTCAATATGTGTTGGAATGGATCTTCCAGGAGCAATTGCAGATGGACTTCCGGGTCACCTATGATGCGGAGCAATGGAACACTTACGAAGGACTTAAAATCAACTATTCTGAAAAGCGGATCGGTACAGAGGATATCCTGGTTCGCCCGCATCGTTTGATTTATGAAGTGGGAACAAAGGTACAGCAGTTGAACATTAACAGGTGGAAGAAAAGTACCGTATTGTTTTACAATCAGCCCGGGGCTCTGGTCCCTTTCGATATTTTTTCTGCAGTTTTTTACCTGGTCTCCCGGTACGAAGAATACCTGCCTCATAAAAAAGACGGGCATGGAAGGTATATGCATACCAATTCTGTTGCTTTTCAATACTCGTTTATCCAGCAACCGGTAGTGGATGAGTGGATCAATGCCCTGAGAAATATCCTTGAAAAGAAATTCAGGTTACTCCTACCACAGCAGTCATTCGAATTTCAACCTACTTATGACATTGATATCGCCTGGGCTTACCGGAATAAACCCCGCAAGCAAAATATCGGTGGGGCTTTAAAAGACCTGTTCAGGTTGAGGGTGGGCTGGTTCCTTGACCGTATTCTGGTCTCTTATTCCGGTAAGCAAGACCCTTACGACGCTTTCAAGTGGAGGGAAGACCTGCAGCAATATTATGGGTTACAGCCTGTTTATTTCTTCCTCGTCGGGGCTAATGGCACTTACGACCGCAATATCAGCCCGGCTCATCCCGAGATGCAGGCCTTAATCAGGCATACTTCCACGCATGCGCAGGTAGGCTTACATCCCTCTTATGGATCTTATCTGCAGCAATCCGTAATGGAAAAAGAGTTGCATCTGCTGGAAAATATCCTCGATAAACCGGTTTGGAAATCCAGGCAACATTACCTGAAAATGAGCCTGCCCGATACGTACCGCCAATTGGAAAGTATCGGCATTCAAAACGATTATTCCATGGGTTATGCAGTGGTAAACGGCTTCAGGGCGGGAACCTCGAGGTCCTTTATGTGGTATGACCTGTCTAACGAAACAAAATCAGAGTTAAGGGTGCACCCGTTTTGCTTTATGGAAACCACGGCGATCAACCAGTACAATAATGATAAAACGGAAGCCTATGCTGAGCTGGAACGCATTGTCATTTCTTTAAAGCAAAGCCGCGGTAAATTGATCAGCATTTTTCATAACAACAACCTGGGTTCAGGTAGAGAATATAAAGGCTGGTATAAGTTTTATCAAAAAATGATAGAACTTATACATTCGCAACAAAATCTGTGATCTGTTGATTTTCCCAGGCCAGCTTTTCCAGCTTGCCCACCACTTTCCGGTCCAGCACCATCGTTGCGACACGGTTCAGGTGGCGGCTATGATGCAGGTCACTGCCTACAAACCGGTAGAGACCGGCGTCCAGGAGCCTGCAGGCTATTTCTTTTTCCTTGCTGCCGTAATAGCCGCTTAAAGATAAAATGTTGAGCTGTAAGGCAATGTCCCGGTCCAAATACTTGTCCAGTACTTTAAGTTTGTCGTCGATAAAGTGATAGCGCTCGGGATGGGCCAGGATTGCTTTATAGCCGGCTGTTTCAATTTGGAAAAGCACATCGGCTATGTCGTTAGGTTCCTGGTAAAAAGGAGTTTCAATGAGAATTTTATTATCATAAACCGTCAACAGGTTGCCGGCCTTCAAATGGTCTGTAAAACCTTCATCAATCATGTATTCTGCAGCAAACTTTATATTAATGTCGAGATTGTTTGCGATAAGTGCTTTTTGTAACTTTTCGTAGGCAGCAGTGATGGTCTCCCGGGTATTGCGGTGTATCTCCGCCATAATATGAGGAGTGCCCATGAAATTTTTGATACCGGCATGCATCATTCCCTTAATTAAAGAGATAGAAGTATCAGTATCCGGCGCGCCATCGTCAATGCCGGGGAGGATATGAGAGTGCATATCCTGGCTTAAAAACGAAGCGAAGTTGACATTTATTTTTTTATTTTTTTTAAAGATGGAAAACATGAGTAAGCTGCTTTGCGTAAAGTCTGGGGTTATGTCGCGACATCTGAGATAATCAATTCGGGTGCAAAGTTAAGTAAATGTTATCGCATAACTAATTGTTTTAAAAGAATTTAACACAGATTGTTGAAATAGTAACGCAGAAAAAAAAGTAATATTATGATAATAATTGTTAAAAAATTACCGTTTCTACTTTTAATATTGTCAGGTGCTTAATGCCAGACTTTTGTATATTTGCGCTGCCTCAATAAGAAATGATATAATTTAAGCGTCTTTTGAAGAAAGAGAGGACAGAAGCGATAAGGTTTGAAGACCATGTTTTGGTAACCGTATGGAGGGACAATTTTTAAGTCCGGTTTGTAATAGGCATCATTGGGATGCAAAAAGCGTGAAAATGGGCGTGATAGGCTATTGATACAAGTGCTGTATTGAAGAGCGTTTGCCGGCAGGCCGATTTGTTTATTTATGAAGATAACAGGTTCTATTGTAACATATAATACATCATTGACAGAAGTATTGCAGGTGTGTAAGTCTTTTTTGCAAAGTCAGAAAGTAACGCAACTCTATGTAATAGATAATTCTGCAATTGATCAAATAAGTTCTAAACTCAAATTTGACAATAGGATAATTTACATGCATTTTCCCGGAAACCTGGGATATGGCAAAGCTCATAACGTAGCCATGCGGGAGACCATGAACAGCGCTGACTACCATGTGGTGTTGAACCCGGATCTTTTATTCGATGCCAGGTGCCTGGAGTCTTTAGGTCATTTTATGGAAGAAAATGTCCATGTAGGTTTGGTAATGCCCAAAATAATCTATCCTGATGGCAGGATTCAGTATCTTTGTAAAAATAATCCTACT
>CAXYKQ010000064.1:0-6387 GCA_964277835.1 uncultured Edaphocola sp.
ATTGAGCTGATGCCGTTGCCTTTTCTTTATCCAGTTGTTTGATATCGGGACCCAGGCGCTGCAGGTAAGCAATCAGGGCTATGATCTCTTTATCTGCTGTAGCCCCTTTGATCTTTTCGGATTTTAATTTATCCGTAACTTGTTTCGCTTGCTTTTCATATTCGTTTATAGCCACTTCATCATACCCTTCAGGGTAAGGAACGCCTAGTTTTCTCAGTGTCCGGATTTTATTCGGCAACAAAGAAATATTCGCTTTATTCTCGAGCAACCAGGGGTAAGCCGGCATTATAGAACCCGGGGAGATCTCTTGCGGATTGTCCATGTGTGCATAGTGCCACGAATCGGAATATTTGCCTCCTATGCGATGCAGGTCGGGACCGGTACGTTTACTGCCCCATTGGAAAGGCCGGTCATAAATAAATTCTCCTGCCTTGGAATATTCACCATAACGCGCGATCTCATCTCTGAAAGGTCTTACCATTTGCGAATGACAATTATAGCAGCCTTCACGTACATAAATATCTCTTCCTGCCAACTCTAATGGGGTATAAGGTTTTACTACAGAGATCACCGGTACATCTTTATCCACCAGCAAAGACGGTGTCAACTCTACCAGTCCGCCTATAGCAACTGCCACGAGGCTCAATACAGTAAGCGTTACCGGTCGGCGTTCAATCAGTTTCGTATGCCAATGTACTTTGTGTGGCTCCGGCTCTTGTGCAGGCACCGACCTGAACGATACGGCAGATGCGGCTTCGTTGGCAACAAAGGAACCTTGTCTCATTGTTTTAGCCAGGTTGTAGACCGCCATGGCCGCCCCGGATAAGTACAAAGCCCCGCCAAATGCACGTATGATGTATGCAGGCATAATATGGGTAACGGTTTCCAGGAACTGGTATTTCAACTGCCCGGATTCTGTAAACTCTTTCCACATCAGGCTTTGGGTAAATGCCGCCCAGTACAAAGGAATGGCATATAAGAGGATCCCTATCGTACCGATAAGAAAATGGGTATTGGCCAGCTTCTTTGAATACAGATCGGTACGCCACATTTTCGGGATCATATAGTAGAGCATACCAAATACCAGGAAGCCGTTAAACCCTAAAGCCCCAATGTGTACGTGAGCTACTGTCCAATCGGTGTAGTGCGAAATCGCATTCAAAGATTTAACAGACAATAAAGGACCTTCCAGGGTAGCCATACCATAACAGGTTAAGGCCACGATAAACATTTTTAAGATCGGATCTTCTTTAACTTTATCCCAGGCCCCTCTTATGGTGAACAAACCATTCAGCATACCACCCCAGCTCGGCAGGATCAGCATTACACTGAATACCGTACCCAAAGCCTGTGCCCATCCCGGCAATGCCGTATATAAAAGGTGATGCGGACCGGCCCAGATGTAAATAAAGATCAGAGCCCAGAAGTGAATAATGCTCCAGCGGTAAGAATATACCGGGCGATTAGCTGCTTTCGGCACGAAATAATACATTAATCCGAGGAAAGGTGTCGTCAGGAAGAAGGCAACGGCATTATGGCCATACCACCACTGCACCAGCGCATCCTGTACCCCTGCGAAAGCGCTGTAAGAGCCAAACCAGCTGTAAGGTAACGCAAAAGAATTGACGATGTGCAACATGGCCACCGCCACCCAGGTACCGATAAAAAACCATATAGCCACATACATGTGTCGCTCCCTCCGTTTGATCATTGTACCCATCATGTTGATACCGAACACGACCCAGATCAGTGTAATGGCAATATCTATAGGCCATTCCAGCTCAGCGTACTCTTTACTGGTGGTGTAACCTAAAGCGAGTGAAATCGCGCCGGCGACAATGATCAGCTGCCAGCCCCAAAGATGGATTTTACTCAACACATCACTATACATTCTTGCTTTAAGCACTCTCTGGAAAATATAATAAGCGCCCGCGAATACGGCATTACCCACAAACGCAAAGATCACAGCATTGGTATGGATAGGCCTTAAACGGCCGAAGGTCGTGTAAGGAATGCCCAGGTTTAAAGCAGGAAATGCAAGCTGTAAGGCAATAATTACCCCAACCAGCATACCGAAAATCCCCCAAACCATGGTCGCAATACCGAACTGCTTCACGATCTTGTTGTCATAAAAGAATTGTTCTTTCTGAATCATAATCTTTGTTGTTTATTGTTTGTTTTTGCTTTTAGTTTCTGTTTTATCGTCGAAGAAGATCCGGTGTGCCGGGGAATAATCATCGTCAAACTGGCCGGACCTCACCCCCCATACGTAGACACATAGAAAGAAAATGGCGACCAGGAGCGAAACACTCAAAAGAAATATAACGATACCCATAACCTGTGTATTTACCTGCAAAGTTCATGGGAAGCGAGCTGATATTTCATGTCGGGTATTAGACCCGGATATGATTTTTATCATCTTTTCTCTAACAACTGCAACACTACTGCCAACGATCCGGTGATGCCTTTAAGCGGGCCATACGCCGCACGCCCAGGTACGCGATCAAAATAATTCCCAGGGAAGACGAAGGCATCAATATAGCGGCGACAAGCGGAGAAAGATTCCCGCTTACGGCGAATGCCAAACCAACCAGGTTAAACAAGAGTGAATAAATAAAACCGGCAGTAATTAATCGTTTACCGCCTTTAGCCCAGGCCATAAATTGCGGCAGGAAAATAAGTTTTTCCGCTTCCATGATCACATCACAGGCTGGGCTGAACGCAAAGGCATTTTTGACCACAGCTACGCCGACACTACTTTGCTGCAGCGCACCGGCATCGTTAAGGCCATCCCCCACCATCATCACCCGGTTACCGGATTTCTGTAACTGATCAATATAATGTAATTTATCTGCAGGCTTCATGTTGTAGTTTAGTTGGCTCGTTTTCGTGAATACGCCTTCCAGATATTGACGGGAAGCCTCATTATCGCCGCTTAATAAAGAAAGTTCGTAGTCGGCTGAAAGCTTGCGGATAAGCGCCGTTGCTCCGCGCATTAATGCTACTTCGAATGTATACCGGGCTTTAAGTACGCCGTCGACCGTAACGTAAACACGGGTATCCTTGTCGTTTAATTGAGCCGCTACACCGGTAAACAGGGCGTTGCCTATCTTGTAGTATTTATCATCCGCCCAGGCCTCAATACCTCCACCCGGAGTTTCTTTTATGCTTTGAGATCTGTAGTTGTTGTCCTGGAAATGATAGTACTGCACGATAGCACGGCTCAGGGGGTGCAGGCTCTGTGATAGAGCATAAAGTACAGCGCTCAACTCATCACCGTCCAAAGTCACCAGGTCGGCCCTGAGCCCGGAGGCATTGGCTGCCGTAAGCGTACCGGTCTTATCGAATGCAATATGTTGTACGCGGGTCATCTGCTCCAGTACCCTGGCATGCTTCAGGTAGCAGCCAACTTTAGCCAGCCGCTCCATAAGATAGCCATTAGTGAAGGAGGAGGTTAACAGCAGAGAGCAGGGACAGGCAACTATAAGCACTGCAGTAGCGGCTTTCCAGGCCACTGCTGGTTGCACGAACTGCCAGGCAATAAAGGTAGCCAGGGACACCAATAGCACCACCAGGGAAAAATATTTACTGATCACGGTAATGCGGCTCTCTTTGTCATCAGCCTGCTTTTGAAATACACTGCTGTTCCAGAGTTGCGTAAAACTGTTCTGGCTAAAAGGCTTTACGGTCAATACTTCAATCGCCTCACCCACATTCCTGCCACCGGCATAGATCACGGCGCCTTTATCGATACAATCCGCTTTATCTTCACCTGTTACAAAACTGTAGTCAATCTTTGCCTTACCTTTAGAAAGCAGACAGTCGGTAGGAATGACTTCCTGGTGGTGGATGATTAAAACGTTATTCGCTTCAATCTGCTCGAGTTTAATCAAAGATTTCTTGCCGTCTTGCAACCTGCTCACCGCTACCGGGAAATAAGATTTATAATCCCGGTTAAAACGAAGCGTGGTATAACTGCGATTCTGTATGGTACGTCCCAGGAGCATAAAGAACACGATTCCAGACATACTGTCAAAATAACCGGCGCCGGTGTTGCTCCACACCTCATACAAACTCCTGCAGAAAGTAACAGCCACAGCCAGGGCGATCGGCGCATCAATATTCAGGTAGCGTTGCCGGTAGCTGTACCAGGCATTCACAAAAAATTCTTTAGCGCCATAGAAAACAACGGGTAGTGCCAGTAGCACATTAGCCATCTTAAAGAATAAAGCAAGCGCAGGCTGCGCATCCGGGTTCAATCCCAGGTATTCCGGGAAAGCGATCAGCATGATGTTGGCAAAGCAAAAACCCGTGATACCTAATTTCAGATACGCTCTTTTCGAATTGTATTTTTCTTTTTCAACCTTATCTTCATAAATATCGATCACCGGCTCGTAACCGATCCTGGCCAGCAGCTCCGCCAATGCCCGCAGCGATAAGGTATTGATCTGGAAGGAGACTTTCAGGGTCTTGGTGTTGAAGTTCACCTGGCTACCGATGATGTTCTCATCTAAATCTGAAAGATGCTCCAGCAGCCAAAGACAAGAACTGCAATACATTTGCGGGAGGTAGAAGGAAACCTGCGCCTGTTGCTCATTGCGGAACAATAGAAGTTTTTGAATAACGGTTTCCTCTTCCAGAAAAGCAAATTTTTCAAGCGGCAACGCTTTTATTTTTTGACCGGGCGACTGGTTCAGGCAATAATAATCTTCCAATTCGTTCTGGTGCAGTAACTGGTAAACATTCATGCAACCATTACAGCAAAAAGACTTATCTGATACCTCCAGGTGCTCAACCCCGCAAGCTTCCCCGCAGTGATAACAGGTAACTGTAATTTTATCTTCTACCATTGTTTAAACTTTAGTTGTCGATCCCGGAACAAAACAATCAAATAGCTGCAACCTTTGCCGGCAAAGTGATGCCCATGATTGTTCTAATTCACGGTAAGCTGCAAATAGCGCTGTTTTCATCGCTACATCGCTTGCATCCGGAACAGCAGCTAATATTTCTGTTTCAAAGGATTGAATCATTTTAGAAGCCCGCATTCCCGCCTCTATCGAAGTGGTGACGGCTGGAATAGCTTTAAGTTTGCCCTCAGGCGTGAACTGCTTTTCCAGGTAAGGGAACAGTACAATCTTTTCTTTATAAAAAAGGCGTTCTGCAGCATTGTAAATACCGTCCATATAGCTTTTCAATAAACGGGTATGATCACTTTGTTCCAGTTCTGCCGCAGCGATAAGCACCTTATTACCACAGTCAAATACCTGAGGATAAGCTACTGACAGAATCAGCGTCATCAGCTCTTTAAGTGCTGACGCAGTGGTAACAGGTAATGCGCGGGATCCCTTCATGCGATGTTGTTTTGAAACCTGATTTGATCAGGTACAAAATTCCAGCAAACCGGAAGGATAAAAAATGAGGAATGAAAACTCCGGATATGATTTATATCATGTTTCCGGCAAAAACAAGGGAATAGCGATCAATCAAATACATTGGCAACTTTGATCAGTTGCGCCAGATTCAGTATGCTGATCTTTTTGCCGCTCAACTTGATAATGCCATCTTTATTGAGTTCGGAAAGTAGCCGGATCGCAGTTTCTGTAGCGGTACCCACAATGTTGGCAATATCTTCCCGGCTGAATGAGGCGTTGATGGTAATGCCATCGCTCTCGAAACCGTAAGTTTCTTTAATAAATAATAAAGCCTCGGCAACTCTTTCCCGAACCGGCTTCTGGGCCAGGTGGGTCAACTGAAGTTCCGCTTTTTTGAGGTCTTCCGAAAGCAGCTTAAGCATTTCGAAAGTCAGGTCGCTATCCTTTGCCAGTATACCGATAAACAATTCTTTAGGGATAAAACAAACCCCGCTATCTTCGATTGCAATAGCGCTGGCATTGTATTTATCCCCGCTCAATAAAGAACGATAACCTAAAGGATCTCCCGGGCGTACCAGGCGCACGATATGCTCCCTGCCATCATCACCGGTTTTCACCAGTTTAATTTTACCCCTGTTCAGGCAGTAAATACCAAAAGGCCGGGCGCCTTCTTTAAAAATCACTTCTCCCTTCTTGTAAAAACTACAGATCTTGTCCTTCTCTATGTCCTGCAGCGCATCGAATTTAGCTTTACAAAATACATTTGTAAAACGCTCAGAACACCTGCTGCATTTAGGATCTAAATCCTCATGTTGAAATGAAGCCATAATAGTACAAGAAATCAGACAAAAGTGTGACAAAGTTAGGATTAATATCCGACATCAAAAGGTCTCTGAGACCGGGCCAGTCAAACAGGAACCTGAAAAGCCCGGAAACGACACAGGCGAGCGACCTTGCCGTCGCTCGCCTGTGTCCAAAATAATCGTATGATTATATGCTGAACTTAGAATCCAGT